>DASWVS010000299.1:0-3589 GCA_036401135.1 Fimbriimonas sp. | reverse complement strand
ATCCGGAACGGCAAGCTGACCATTCAGGACCGGGCGAACAACCGTTTCGTGGCGGAGAGCCTCTCCGGAAGCGGCACCCCGGACCAGAACTTCATCGACGCGATCCAAGGGAAGGCCGAGTGCGAGTCGCCTTTCGAATGCGGGCTGGAGGTCATCCGCCTGACCGAGGCGGCGTGGAAATCAGCCTACGAGTTGAAGGGCAACGCCTCCAAAGTGCTGTCCTGAGCTTCTTTATCCGATCGTCAGTTCGATGTCGGAGAGGCCGTACGCCTCGGCAAGGCGTGCGGCCTCCGCTTCGATCGCCTTCGACTCGGCTCTTCGGATCCGGCCCCACGGGTCCATCCGGACGGCGAGGCGGTCCCTCAGACGCGACTGTCGCCAGGTTCCCCTTGGCTCGCCGCGGATCAGAAGCACCGCCTCGACCTGCCCGGCGATGCGGAAGACCCGCGGAAACTGCGCCGGCTCGAGTAGCGGGAACCGGTGGAAGAAGCCCATCAGGAGCGGGTCGAATTTTGCGAGCAGGCTGACGGGGCGGGGTTCGGTCTCCTCGAGGTCCCCGACCAGGTATCGGGCCGCCTTGTGCCCCTCCATGTGGACGGCCTTCAGTTCGTGCCGGATCGCTTCGACGGCTTTCGCGATGTCCTTCGCGGGAGCGCCGGTCCAGAACCGGAAATCTTGGACCGTCGCGGGCCCGTATCCGAGGAAGTAGCGACGGGCCAACCGGCTCAGGGCCTCAGGAACCTGCGGCACATCGCGGAGCCGCGCGAACCTCTGCTCCGTGCCGGTTCCGATGAAAGACACCTGGCCCCGATAGGCCAGCCCTTTCACATCGGCTCCCCAGCCCGTCCAAGGCACCCGCGACAGCCCCGGCACCTGACGATGGAGCTCTTTTCGCGTCAAGGGCCCGGCGTCCAGCGCGGCCAGGATCTCCCCTTCCATCGCCTCGTATTCGGCGTCGCGCATTCCAAGGTGGCGCTGCATGCTGTCCCGAAACCGCCGGTAGCGGGATTCTCCGACCGCCGACCGGACAAGCGCAAAATCCTCCCGCGTGTGCGTGTGGACCGTGCCGCGAAGGGTCCATGACTTCACGAGGCACCCATCGGGCTGGAGCCCTTCGGTTTCAAACTCCGCCTCGGGGGCTTCCGAGCGCGCGGCAAGCGCCTGGCCCAGGCTCTGGGCGTACTGGGTCTGTACGGCCACCATCGCCCGCATCGCGTCCGATTTCGTGGGCAGAAGGTTCAGGCCTTGGCGGGCGAGCCAGGCGTGTCGGACCTGCAGGGGGCTGAGAAGCATCGGCCTACGAATCATGCGCGATCCGTAGGCCCGATGTCACCGCTTAGCGGAAGGAGAGGACCTTGCCGTTCTGGGGATCCAGGGTCACAATGGTGGCGCCCGACGGAGCCAGGTTCTTGCCCTCTTGGTCCCAGACGCCCTCGAACCTCCCCTCGAACGTATACGGTTCGCCCGCCCGGCTGCGGACGGCGGCGCCGGTCACGTATGTTACGACCGAGGCGACGTCCCCGGTAGCGGAATCGAAGGCAATCAGGGCGCCTTTGACGTGGGAACTGGTCGAATTCGAGACGATAACGGTCGGCGTCTCTCGGAAGTCGTTCAGGAATCGGAGCGAATTGATCGTATCTCCCTCCAACTTCAGAACGACGTTCGCCGACCCGGTCTGCCCCTCTGGAGTCACCCTCAACGTGCTGCGGGTAACGGCGTCGTAGGTTACGAAGCTCGATACCTTCTTGCCGAGTTGGGCGAAGCTGAACCCGCCTGCCGCTGCACCGAGAGGCCCGCCTCCGCCCACCATTCGGCGCGTGGTTACGTAAGGTCCCCAGGCGGGGTTCGTGCCGGCGTTGTACAAAAGCACGCGGCTCGAACCGTCGACGAGATCGACCATCTTCAACGTGTCGCCGTCGCTGACGACCGCGTAGTTGCCGGCCGGAGAGGCGGAAACCCCGCCAAGGCTGTTCTCTGGCGTGTACACCGGGCCTCCCGAGATCGATCGGTAGACGAGATGCTTGGTGCCGTTCCACCACGTGTGGATGAGATGGGTTCCGGCAACGGTGTAGTCCAATCCGCCGGGTAAGGACGTGCTAAGGAGCCCTACCGAGACCTTGCCCGTCCCGTTCGGATTCATCGTGTGAACGTAGTAGTCGCCGGTGTTGTTCACCCTCCGGTACCATGCCACCTTCGTTCCATCCGGAGACCACGTCGCACGGGTGTTGTCGTCGGCGTTGTCGGTGAGTTGGAGAAGCCCTGTTCCATCCGCATTCACGCGATAGATCTGCCGGGTATACGGCGAGTCGGCGTTCGCCCGCTCAAAAACGATACGGGTTCCGTCAGGCGAGTAGCTGGGAATGTTGGAGGATTGCGCGTGGTTGGTTAATCGGGTCCTTCCGGACCCATCCACGTTGTAGCGAAAAATCTGCCACCGGATGTTGTCTCCGTCCTGTTCCGTCACGACGAACTTGTCGCCCATTCCGGAGAAGGAGGGGTACGACTGGTTGCCGAAGCTCTGCAGGTTGGTCACGGGATAGGTCCGTCCAGTCCCATACTCGAAGTAGTAAACGACGCCGCCTTTGTTGTAGGCGATGGTCGTCTCCGCCAAGGCCTCTTCGACCGTCAGAGCGCTTGCCGGAGGCATTCGGACCTTGATGTCGGTGAACGACGCGGCGAACACGCTGGTAACCGTCGCGGAGCCTGCACCGGCTACGACAGGCTGTGCCGCCTGCCCCTTCATCTCGACGCTGATGGGGCCGTAGTCGGCATGGGAAACCGAGCCTCCCGGCACGTCGGTCGAACCGCCACCGCCTCCGCCACAACCATAAAGAACTGCCAGACAGCTCAAAAGCAACCCGGGTGAACGCATGAATCCCTCCCTAGGCCGGGATCACCGGCAGACCCATTATAGGGCGAACCCGGAAGGGGTCGTTCAGTAGATCACTTTGTTGAGCGGATACTCGACGAGGCCCGTCGCTCCGGCGCGCTTCAGGGCCGGGATCAGGTCCCGCACCTGGCTGTGGTCCAGGATGACCTCGGCGGCGATCCAGCCGGAGTCGGCGAGCGGGCTGAGCGTCGGGTGGTGGAGCGACGGGAGGATGCCGAGGATCTCCGCCTGTTGCGCTTTGGGCAGGTTCATTTTCAGGCCGACGAGCTTGGCGGCGTTCATCGCCCCTTCGAGCAGGATTTGGAGCGACTCGATCTTCTCGCGTTTCCACGGATCATCCCACGCCTGGAGGTTCGCCACGAAACGGGTCGTCGAAAGCAGCAGTTCGTCGATGATGCGGAGGTTGTGCGCCCGAAGGCTGGAACCGGTCTCGGTATTCACGACGATCGCGTCGACCAACGTCGGGACCTTCACCTCGCAGGCGCCCCAGGAGAACTCCACGCCCGCGTTCACCGCGTGGCCTTTCAGGTAGCGCTCGGTCAACCGGACGTATTCGGTGGCGATCCGCTTTCCCTCGAGGTCCTTCACCGAACAGATCGGGCTGTCGTTGTGGACGGCGAGCACGATTCGGATCGGGTTCGTGGTCAGCTTGCTGTACCTGAGCTCGCAGACCTCGTGGACCTGCGCGTTCGAGTCGGC
>DASWVS010000298.1:0-5533 GCA_036401135.1 Fimbriimonas sp. | reverse complement strand
GTGCGCGACCGCCAGCGGATCAAGGAGTCGGCTGCCAGCATCGAGTCGCTCGGCCTTCCGTCCAATCGACCGAACATCCCGCTCTTCGCGACCCTGTCGCTGGCCGCGGTCGTCCTCGTCGGCCTGATCGCTTACTTCATCGGCCAGAGCATGCAGGCCAAACGTGAACCGAGCCAGGTGGTAACGCGCGTCGAGGCTCCCGAAGAGCCGGGCAGCCCGCCTCGCGACGGCGTTTCGAACACGCCGGTCCCTGCGGGCCCCGTGCGCGAACCCCAAATGGACCGAGAACTTCGCGCCCTGGTGACGCAGCGAAGCACGGTTGGCGGAAACCTCGTCTCGATCCACAGCGATCCCCGGAGCCGGATCGTCACGGCGACGTTCACGATGGGCCCGACCGAGGACGGCAGGCGGATCGCGGCCGAACTCGCTCGGTCGGTCCTCGACCAAAGCCAGGAAACGCTCATCGTGACACTCCGGGGCGTGCGGGACGACCAGATTATCTACATGGCGGACGTCCCGCGTTCGCGCTACGCGGAACTCCAGACCGGGTCCTACAGCGAGCCGCCGGAAGCCTGGATCAACCACATCCTGACGAACGAGTGGCAGCCGTCGCAGACGCCCGTTTCCCAACCGAGCACGCCTCCCACCGACGCGCAGACCCCCGGAACCGCATCCCCGCCGGACGCCTCCACCGAACGACAGGTCCCCGAGTTCATGCCGCCGCTGACAAGGTAGCCCTAGAACCCGAGGTTTCGACGGTGGAATTGGAGCGCCTGCTGGACGTGCTCGTCCCAGTAGGCCCAGTTGTGCTCCCCCGGGTACTCGTCATACTCGTGGAGAACGCCGCTCCCGGACAGGAAGCGGTGGAACTCGCGGTTGTCCTCGATCAGGAAGTCGTCGACGCCGCAGTCGATCCTCAGCGCGGGCATCGGCGAACACGACCGGACGAGGGCGTACAGGTCGTTCGGACCGCCGACGGGATCCGGGCCTAAGATCCGGCCGAACTCCTTCGCCCGGTCGTCGTCGCCTTCGATCTTCCGATTCCCGAAGTTGACCGCGCCGGAATGGGAGACGGCCGATCGGAAGAGGCCCGGGTTTCCGAGCGCGAGCCGCAGGGCGCCGTAGCCTCCCATCGAGAGCCCGGTCACGCTCCAGCCTTCCGGGCGGACCGGGAAGTAGTGCCGGACGATCTCGGGCAACTCCTTTCCGATGGCCGTGCCAAACGCCTGGCCCTCGACCGCGTCGACGTAGAACCCGCGGTGCGTGTTCGGCATGACCACGACGAGCGGCATGCCCTCCACGTAGCGCTCGATGCTGGTGCGGCGGGCCCAAATGGTGTGGTCGTCGCTGAGGCCGTGCAGAAGGAACATCACGTGGTAGGGACCCGGGACGTCGGGGTTGGGGAGGATCACGTTCGCGGCGGTGTTGAGACCGAGGGCGTTCGAGAAGTACCGGAGTTCGCAGAAGGCCATATCTCACTTTACCGGCGAACGTTTCTGGCCGTTTTGGAGCCTAAGAAGCTATGTCACACATTGAAAAGAAGACCGTAATCACAGAAACCCACCAGACGCCCGACGTCGTCGAGGAAACGACCGTCGTCCATCATCCGCCCACCGTGGTGCAGCAGCCGGCAGTCGTGCAGCCCACGGTCGTCCAGCAGCCGGCGGTCGTGCAACCGACCGTCGTCCAACGCCCGCACGTCGTCGAGAAGGAGGTCGTGCGCGACAAGACCCTCGGCGAAGAGATCGCCGACCTCGCCGACGGCGACGATCTTGCGGGCTAGACCCGGCTCTCTTTCATCAGTTCGAGGAGGTCGCGGTCCACTCGATAGCCGTTGACCTCCTCGAAGCGCGCTTCCGGTCTCCGGTGGCCGATGATTCCGAAGGGGCCTTCGAAGTTCCACATCGCGTAGCCCCAACCGAACTCCTTCCAGAGCGAGAACAGGTCGCCCAGCCACCGGAGGGCGACGTCGTTGGGCGTCTTGTCGTAGCAGCCGAACTCCCCGATGTGGATCCTCACGCCTTTTTCCTCGACGTCGCGCCACGTCTGGAATAGCTCGCGGATCGTTTCCTTGTCCCAGACCTTCCCGTCCCACGGCGTTCCCGGATAGACCGGCTCGGGAAGCCCGACGTGGCCATCCCACCAAGATGCCTGATAGTGAGAGACGGGCATCGGCTGATAGCCCCGGCCGCTGTGCACGACCCCGAGATCGGCAAGTTCCGGGATCGCATAATGGCCTCCTCCGATGCCGTTGAGGACGATCTCTCGGTCTGGATCCACCTCTCGAATGGCGTCAACGGTTTTCCGCATCACCTGCTGATGGATATCGCGGGTGAACCCGTACTGGCCTACGGACGGAGGTTCGTTGAGGAGATCGAAGCTGAGCCTCGCGTTCGGCACATCCCTGTATCGCCGCGCGAAGGTTTGCCAGAGGAAGGCGAACGCATCCTGCGCGATCTGGTCCTTCCAGAGGTTGTGGATCTCCAAGTCGTTGCGGTTGATGCAGTACCCGGGCGCCCGGTGGAGGTTCAGAGACATGTGGATCCCGCGGTCGTTGCATGCCTTCAGATATCCATCGAGGGCCTCGAACACCTGCTCGTTCGGGTGGAAGTAGTCGTGCCCGTGCGTCCACGCGCGGTAGTCGGTGGGCACGCGCACGAAGTTGAACCCCTGGCCGGCCAGGAAATCGAGGGCCTTCTCGTCCGGCGCTCCCGGCAACTCGCCTTCCCGGCGAATGAACATCCACTGAAAGTTGAACCCGTAGTGCGGCATCACTCCGAGCATGCCCGATTCCGCCGGCATTTAGCTCAGCCCGAAGCCGACTTTGTAGTAGCCCAACTGGAGGCCGTAGTCGATGCGGTTGACGATGCTGGTCCGGTAGTCCCTCGAGATCAGGTCGAAGTAAGGCCGGTAAAAAGCGCCTTCGAACGAGAGCCCCCCGATGGCGCGGTGGGCTGCTCGCGCCGCCTCGGAGACCGAGTGCCCCGATCCGACGGCGACGCCGAGGGTGTCCTTATAGCCCGCGGTCGCGAGGCGCCGGCTTTTCTGCCGGACATCCACGAGAAACAGGTTCTGCTCGACTTCGGGAAGAATCTCGACCGCCGCTCCTGCCAAAGGCCGCCCTTCGCTCTGGTGCAGGTTGAAGATTCGGACCGAGGTGCCGACCTCGTTCACCGGGTAGGGGGCCTTGCCCTCGACGGCCGATTCGAAAAGCCTGCTGGCAGACCCGGCCAGCGAGATCTGGTTGTAGAGCGAGTTGTAGCCGGGCCGGTTGGCGCAGAACTCGCCGAAGTAGGCTCGGCCGGTGCGCGGGTCGACATACAGGGACGCGTCCCAGAGGAACAGCCCGCGATGGGCCTTCGCCATCTCGTCGACGATCGGCGGGAACGCCATCCGGGCGATCTTGCAGTCGTCCTCGATGAGGAAGACGAGGTCCTGCGAGCAGTCGGTCTGCGGCCCGACGTTGCCTGCGCCGAGGTCCTTGTTCTCGATCACCAGCAGGGTCGCCACCAGCCGTCCGTCGTAGTAGAGCCTCTCCGGCGTGTATTCGAGCGCGGGCGTGATCTTCTTCTCCAGGATGAAGCCGGCCGACTCGTAGGTTTCGAGGTCCTTTTCGAGAGCGTCGAGGATCTGGTTTTGGGCGAGCGCGACGTCGTCCGTGTTCGGCACGACCGTCCGGGCGTCCTCCTGGATCCCCTTCAAAACCCAGAGCTCGTCGGTGTTCTTGAGGAACCGCTTCGCCTGGGCGGCACGATCGAAGCGGTGGTTCTCGCCCACCCGGACCATCGGGTAGTTGTCGCCCACGAAGGATTTGGCACGTTCGCGGTCGATCTCGAGGATGTAGTCGTCCCCCCGAGGAAAGTTGCCGTGGTAGCCGAGTTCCTCGACCTCCTCGGCGTACCGGAAGAGGTGGTTCAGATCGAAGAAGACGAACGCATCCTTCTTCCTTCCTCTGCGAAGGTCTTCCATCACCTTGTCCGCCGGGCGCTTGTCGAGCAGGCCGTCGTAGAGCGAGAGGCGCCGCTGCTTGCTCTCCGCGTCCTCGTCGGGCAGCCCTTGCTCGAGTTCGGACAGGACCTGCCCCTGGTCCTCGACCTGGGCGACGACGACCTCGTGCCCTTCCCGTTGGAGCCGGTGGGCGATCGGCAGCCCGTAGCCGTCGAAGGTGAAAACGTAATATCTCATCGGTTGCCGGCAGACCTCGCCTGTGGTTGGGCGAGTCGACGGCAACCTCGGTTCCTCAGGGCACAGGCGCTAAGGCTGGAAAAAGTTCACGTCCTGCACCCTCAGCCGTTTCAGGCCGGTCTGCATGCGGCTCTCGAAGCCTGCGTAGTCTTTGCGCTCGCGCGGCGACCATACGACTTCGGCGAGCGCCGCCAGCCGGGGCCACGCCATGTACTCGACGTGCTTGGGGTTCGGCATGTACTCGGTCCAGAGCTGTCCCTGGGAGCCGAGGACGCGCTTGGCCTCTTCGGGGGTCAGCTGCGCCGGGATCGGCTCGTAGGAGTAGGCCCTTTCGAGTGAGGTGAAGCCGCCGATGGCGTGGGGCTGCTTCGAGCGGTCCTCGCCCTGGTAATGGTCGAAGTAGGTGTGGCTGCCCGGGGTCATGACGACGTCGTGGCCAGCCTTCGCGGCGGCGATCCCGCCTTCCTCGCCCCTCCAGCTCATGACCGTCGCACCCTCGGCGAGGCCGCCTTCGAGGATCTCGTCCCAGCCGACCAAACGCCGCCCGCGAGAGTCGAGGTAGTCATCGATCTGGCGGATGAACCAGCTCTGAAGCTCTTCCTCGTCCTTAAGCCCGCGCTCCTTCATCAGCTGCTGGGCGCGGGGGCTTTCCTTCCACTGCTTCTTCGGGCATTCGTCGCCGCCGATGTGGATGAACTTCGAGGGGAAGAGCTCGAGCACCTCGTCGAGGACGTCTTTGAGGAAGCCGATCGTGCTCTCCTCGACGTTGAAAACGTTCTCGATCACGCCCCACCTCGTCGCGACCTCGAGCGGCTGGCCGGTGTTACCGAGCTCCGGATAGGCGGCGATGGCGGCCTGGGCGTGGCCCGGCATCTCGATCTCGGGAACGACGGTCACGAAGCGCTCGGCAGCGTAGGCCACGATTTCCCGCACGTCGTCCTGGGAGTAGAAGCCGCCGTGGGGCTTGCCGGTGTAGGTAGGCGGGTCGTAGGTCAGCATCGTGTCCTTGCGCCACGCACCCACCTCGGTGAGCTTCGGATATTTCTTGATCTCGATCCTCCAGCCCTGGTCCTCGGTCAAGTGCCAATGAAGGACGTTCAGCTTGTGCTGGGAGATCAGTTCGATATGCTTCAGGACGAACTCCTTGGGCATGAAATGGCGGCCGACGTCGAGGTGGGAGCCGCGCCAGACGAACCTCGGCGCGTCCTCGATCTCGACGCATGGGACGTTCCATGCCGAGTTCACCTTCGCCTGGCGGAAGACCTCCGGAGGGAGAAGCTGGAGCAGGGTGCGGGTGCCGTAGAACAGTCCGCCCTCCGGTCCACCGGAGCGGGCTTCACGCTCGTGG
>DASWVS010000297.1:0-2277 GCA_036401135.1 Fimbriimonas sp. | reverse complement strand
CGGTGATCTCGACGTTGTGGTGCGCCTCGTACCGCTCGCGCAGGCCCTTCATGATGTTCGAGGCGTCGATGGCGCCCTCGGCGGCACCGGCCCCGACCAACGTGTGAAGCTCGTCGATGAAGAGGACGACCTGGCCCTCGGCCTTGCGCACCTCTTCCATGACCTTCTTCATGCGCTCTTCGAACTCGCCGCGATACTTGGTCCCGGCGACGAGGCCGGCGAGGTCGAGCGCCACGATCCGCTTGTCGCGCAGCAGGTCGGGGATGTCCCCGGAGACGATGCGCAAGGCGAGTCCCTCGGCGATGGCGGTTTTGCCGACTCCGGGTTCGCCGATCAGACAAGGGTTGTTCTTGGTGCGGCGGCACAGGATCTGCATGACCCGCTCGATCTCCTGCTGCCGTCCGACGACCGGATCCAGCTTGCCTTCGCGCGCCAGGTCGGTGAGGTCCCGGCCGAACTCGTCGAGGGTCTGGGTTTTGGTGCTGTTGCCCGCTCCGCTGCTAGCACGGCTGCCGCTCCCCGCTTTGGTCTGGGTCTCGTTGTCCTGCAGCGCCATTACTTCGCGTCGAGCCTTCTCAAGTTCGACGCCGAGTTTGGCGAGCACGCGGCCGGCGAGGCCGTCGCCCTCACGGATGAGTCCCAGGAGCAGGTGCTCCGTGCCGATGTAGTTGTTGTTGAGATTCCGTGCCTCGTCGTAGGCGAGGTCGATCACACGTTTGGCTCGAGGAGTCAGGGTCATATCCTGGCTCGGCCGCGCATCGCCCCTCGGCAGCTGCTTTTCGACCTCCGCCCGGATGCGGTTCAGACTCACGCCCAGCTTCTCGAGAACGCGTGCGGCGACGCTGTCCGACTCTCGCACGAGCCCGAGGAGGAGATGCTCCGTGGAGACATACCCCTCACCGAACTTCTGTGCCTCTTCTTGCGCGTAGAATACGACCTTCCTAGCGCGTTCTGTAAAGCGTTGCCACATTCTTTATTTTCCTTAATAGGGGTGGCTTCGAAACCCTCCCTGATACTAGTTCTACGTCCGAGATGGGGGCCCCGTTAGGCCTTTCCCGTTAGACGCGCGTCCCGTCCGGATGGTGCGCATCGTTCTTTTGAAGAGTACCCGCGCATTGTGATTGTTCCTCCTTGCGGGAGGAACGGCGAGAACCTGGTAATCCGGCCCAGGCCTTTGCTTCGACGAGTTCGGGACGGCCTTGTTGCCTATCGGCCTGCTGCAAAAGCATAAAATGGGAGCGTGGAAAACAAATCCTTCCTGATGCCGCACGCTTTCTGGCAGTACGTCGAGTCGACGTGGATGCGAGAACCCGAGATCCTGCGCCGGTTGAGGGAGGAGACGGCGACGATGCCGAACGCGGGGCTCCAGATCAGCGCCGACCAGGGGCAGCTGATGACGCTTCTCGTACGGCTCATGGGTGCCCGGAGAGCGCTCGAGATCGGGGTCTTCACCGGCTACAGCTCGATCGCGGTCGCGCTGGGGCTGCCTCCGGACGGCGAGCTCGTCGCCTGCGACGTGAGCGACGAGTACACGGCGGTCGCCTGTCGCTATTGGCAGGAGGCGGGGATCTCGGACCGGGTTAAGCTCCACCTGGGGCCGGCGGCGGATACGCTCAAGCGGCTGGTCGAGGAGGGACAGGAAGGAACCTTCGACGTCGCCTTCATCGACGCCGACAAGCCGTCCTATCCGACCTACTACGAGCTGTGCCTGATGCTGCTGCGGCAGGGTGGGATGCTGCTGGTCGACAACGTCTTCTGGTCAGGCAAGGTCGCAGACGACAAGATCAACGATGAGGGCACGGTGCAGATGAGGAGCTTCAATGCGCAGCTGGCGATCGACGACCGGATCGACCTGGCGATCATCCCGATCGGGGACGGACTGACGATCGCCCGAAAGCGCTAGTCCCCATAGCCGAGGTTCTTGCAGTCGTAGCTGGACTTGAGCCGCGGCTCCGACCAGTCGATCGTGTAACCGTAGCAACCGCTTACAATCCGGGTTCGCATGACCCACGCGGGCTCGCTCTCGCCGACGACGATACGCTTGTTCGGCAGGGCGGGATTCAGTTCGTAGGGGCGGGTGCGGGCGTCGCGGATGGCGAATCGGGGGAAGACGGGGTCGTAAGCCAGGATCTCGCGCTCCGATCCGAGAAGACGGGTCACGAGTTCGGGGGCGGAGGAGACGTTCGGGAACCGCCCGCGGTCGTCGACTTCGAGCAGGAGGGCCTCGCCAAGGTCCGTGACGATCGGGAATCGTCGGGCGAAGCGGGTATAGCCCTC
>DASWVS010000296.1:0-2193 GCA_036401135.1 Fimbriimonas sp. | reverse complement strand
GGCCGATGTCGTTGTGCTCGATGACGTTGTGGGTGGCGAGGCTCGGTCCGTAACCCCAACTCCAGCCGATGGAGACGCCGGTGTAGAAGAGGTCGCGGATCAGGTTGTGGCTGACGAGATTCCCGCCGCTGTTGCCGATCCAAACGCCGACGGCGGGAGCGAAGAGCCTCCCGCCGCCGACGATGGAGCAATCGACGATACGGGTGCCGCGCGATTCGTGGCCGACCTTGACGCCGCCCCCTCCGAGATCCAGCAGGTTGCAGTGCTCCAGCACGTTTCCGGCACCTTTGAGGAACTCGACGCCGTAGGTACCCACGTTGCGGATGGTGCAGCGCTTCAGCCTCGTGTCCGAACAATCCTCGAGGACGACCGCCCCCGGAGTGGAAATTGCCGCTTGGGGATCGCCGGCGCTCGTTTCGGGAGGCGTCCACTCGGCGTGGCGAAACTCGAGGTCCTCAAGCCTCAGGTTTCGCACCCCCTTGACGTTCAGAAGCGGCGCGAAAGAAGCCACGACCGCCCTGAATTTCTCGCGCTTCTCGGACATCCTGGGTAGATAGACGATGCGGCGGTTGCCCGGATCCGAGATCCATTCGCCCGCTTCGAGGAGGGCCTCAGGCACGTTTTCGAGTCGATAGGGGGCCGCTGTGCCCGTGTAGTCGTCGGTCAGGCGAAAGACGCTCTTCCGGTCGAACCGGACGACGTTTCTCTCGGTGTCGAGGCCCTCGATCCCCATGCGGCTTTGGACCCAATAGTGGTGGGCGACGAAGTCGACGTGCTCGAGGTTGGAGAAAGGCTTCAACTCGCCGGGATCGTAAACGGCTTCGCTCTGGCCTTCGTTCCAGGGCTTCCCCTCGGCGCCCTCCGCCAGTCCGGCGAGCCGGTAGAACCCGGTCTTCGGGAAGCGCGCCCGTGGTCGGCGGTCGGTGCCGACGAAGAGTTGGCGGTGCAGTATCGGCTTGGCGACGGCAGCCTCCCAGGCGGGCTTTCCATTGATCGTCGTCTCCCGCCAATCGGTCAGTTCGCGGCCGCCGGTGATTAACGCTTTGCCCTCGATGGCGCAGTCGTTGAATTCGGGCCCGATCGTCAGCGGCTGCTCCAGGCGGAACGTTCCCCTCAGCCTGAGCACAGCGGGCCGAAGGTCGCCCCTGGCTCGATAGATCAGTAGCTCGCGTTGGGCCCGCTCGATCGTGCGGAAAGGCCGGCGGACGGAACCGACGGCCGCGTCGTTCCCCCTGTCGGAAGCGTAAAGGGTGATCGTGGACAGCGATGCGGCCAGAAGCGCGGTCGGAAGCACGGCTCCATTATAGGGAAGGGGCTTGCCGGAGTGGAAGCCTCCTTAACCGACGAACTTGTAGCCTGTTCCGCGGACGGTCAGGATGCGCGTCGGGTTGTTGGAGTCCGCTTCGACCCTCGTTCGAAGCCACCGGATGTGGACGTCGACCGTCCGTGCGCTCACGAATGCGTCCTTGCCCCAGACCCGGTCGAGAAGCGTCTCGCGCGAGAAGACCTGGCCCGCGTTTCGCGTGAGGAAGTAGAGCAGGGCGAATTCCTTGGGCGACAGGCTCACCAACGCATCGTCCAGCCACACCTCGTGGCTCCGGGGATCGATTCGAAGGTTTCCTTTCTCGATCACCTCGCGTACCGGTTCTCCCGTGGACCGTCGCAGGATCGCTTTTACCCGCGCGGCAAGCTCCGACAGGTTGAAGGGCTTCACCACATAGTCGTCGGCGCCGAGTTCGAGTCCGCGGATGCGGTCCGATTCGTCGGCGCGCGCGGAAACGAAGATGATCGGCGTGGTACCGTCCCTTCGCACGGCCTTGCAGAAGTCGTAGCCGCTGCGCTGAGGCAACATGATGTCGAGGATCACGAGATCGGGCCGCACGCGCCGGAAGAGCCTCATTCCTTCCTCTGCCGAATCGGCGGTAAAAGTGGAGAAACCCTCCTTCCGCATCTTCGACTCGACCGTCTCCAGGATTGCCGGCTCATCGTCCACGATCAAAAGCTTCATCGCGGCCGTGCCCCTCTCCTTCCCCAGTCCGTCCATCACCGCCATTCTAGCCTTAACCGGCCGCCTCGGCCGGCCCCCTCGATCAAGGTTGTACCAAGCGAGTGTTAAGACCCGGTAAACGGACGACCGAACGCGCGGACTAGCCGGAAGCGATGATCTCCACGTTCGCCCGAGGTACGGTGACC
>DASWVS010000295.1:0-3520 GCA_036401135.1 Fimbriimonas sp. | reverse complement strand
AGGACCTGGTCGCCAACGACCGGGCGGGGCAGCGGCAGATCGTCCGGGCGATCAACGAGCTGGACTTCGCCGACGCGGTCAGCGTCTACAACAACTCGGTCGACCACTTCGGCGGGCATACGTTCGGCTGCCACGAGAACTACCTCGTCCGCGCCGACGACGACTTCCTGAACTCGTCGGTGCAGATGCTCTACCCGTTTCTCGTCACCCGGCAGATCTTCTCCGGCGTCGGGCGCGTCGGCGGGCATATCCTGACCGCCGGAGGGCTCCGACCGAGCTACCAGGAGGTGATGGACAACCCGATCGACTATATTTGGGTCTCCCACGTCTACAGCGTCGTCCCGGACGATCGCGTTCCGTTCCAGCTCAGCCAGCGGGCGGACCACATCATCAAAACCATCGCCTCCCGGGTCCGCTTCAACCGCGCGCTCATCAATCCCAAATGGGAGCACTTCTACTCGCACGACGGGATGACGAGGCTGCATCTGCTCTTCGGGGAATCGAACCAGAACGAGTACGCATACGCGCTCAAGATCGGCACGACGCTCCTGGTCCTGCGCCTCTTGGAAGAAGGGAGGGTGCCGGAGGATCTGGCGCTGGCCCAGCCCCTGTTGGCGCTGCGTGAGGTCAGCCGCGACCAGACGTTCAAGTGGATCGTCTGCATGGCGGACGGCGCGAGTATCCGTTCGGTGGATCTCCAGCGGCGATACCTCGAGCTGGCGCAGGCGTACCGGGGAGAGAACGAGCAGACCGACTGGATCCTGGACGAGTGGGAGTCCGTTCTCGATGGCCTGGAGAAAGACCCGATGTCGCTGGGCGACCGGGTGGACTGGGTCGCCAAAAGGCAGATCGTCGAGCAGTACATGGCCGAAGAGAACGTGGACTGGAACGACGACGCCCTCCACTCCGTCGACCTCGAATACCACAACATCGATCCGGACAAGTCGCTCTTCCACGCGATGCAGGAGATGGGCCAGACGAGACGCGTTCTGGACGAGGTCGACCTGCTCACGGCGATGACGGACCCGCCGCAGGATACGCGCGCCAAGGGACGGGCGAGGCTGGTCGAGCAGACCCTCGCCAAGAAGAGCGCCAAGTTCTACCTGTTCGACTGGAACGGCGTCGCCCTCGATCGGCACACCTATGTCGAGATGCCGGACCCGTTCGAGACCTACGACCACCTCGGCAAATAAAAGGCCGGGAGCCTGGGCTCCCGGCCTTCGGCCAAACCTGGCTCAGCCTACTCTTCTTCGGTCACCTTCGCGGCGGCCGTCCGGCGCTTCTTGGTACCGGGGGCGCCGATCTCGGTGCCCTGCGCGCCTTCGGTGAACGTGCACTTGACGCGGATCTTCCGGGCGATCTCCTGGCCGGAGACCGTGTTCCAGTTCACGCGGTCCAGCGCCCACTGCCAGCCGAGGTCGTTCGGGTTGTAGCTGAAGTCGACGCCCTCCTGAAGAACGTCGCTGAGCGCCGTTTTGAGGTCGTCGCGCCCCTCCAGGAGCGCCTCGCCCGCAGCGTAATTGGGGGCTAGGCCCACGTTGACGACCACCGGCTCGTCTTCCGGCGCGTTTTTGGAAGCCCGCTTCGGGGCGGTCTCCGCGACCGTTTCCTGGATGATGGTGATCTCGGGGATCATCGCGGCCGCCAGCTTCTGGTAATCCTCGGGCCAGGTGTAGCGCTCCCCCTCGTAGATCGCGAGCGCGTGGCGCCCCGTCAGGCTCAACGCCGAAGCGAGAAGCGCGGCATCGGCGGCGTTGAGGTTCGGCTGGGACTTCTTGAGGGCGTCGAGCGCGGTTTCCAGCTTGGTGAGTTGGCAGGTGATCAAACGGTACTACTCCTCTGTTCGGCTTCGGTCTGCACGGGGCGGCGGTGCTTGCGCCACATCCCGCTGGAACGCGACGCTTCGCGGCAACGGACCTTACGCCATAATCCGGTTAGTTTACCTGGGAGGGAGAAACTCACTTGAAGATCGGGACACTTGCAGCTCTCGCGTTGGGAGTCCTGCTGATTGGAGGATGCGATTCGGGTGGCGATTCGGCGAAGTCCGGCGACGCCAAAGCCGCTGCGGACGGAGAGTCGCTGCGCGTGGGGGTGGTCTTCGACAGTGGAGGCCGGGGAGACAAATCGTTCAACGACAGCGCTTGGGCTGGCATCGAGAAGGCGCAACAGGAACTCGGGCTGCAGGATCCGAAGAGCATCGAAAGCCGCAGCGAAAAGGACTACAACGGCAACCTGACGTCGATGGCGGAGCAGGACCTGGATCTGGTGGTTGCGGTCGGGCTGGCTCAGAGCGAAGCGCTGAAGTCGGTCGCGCCGAAATTTCCGGACGTCAAGTTCGCGATCGTCGATTCCGTCGTCGAGGCGCCGAACGTGCGTTCGCTCGTCTTCGCCGAGGAGCAGGGGAGCTTCCTGGCGGGCTACCTGGCGGCGCTCGTGAGCAAGACGGGCAAGATCGGTTTCGTCGGCGGGAAGTCGATTCCCTTGATCAAGAAGTTCGAGGTGGGCTACATCGCCGGCGCGAAGAAGGCCAACCCCGCCGTCGAGGTGCTACCGGCGAAGTACACGGAGTCCTGGGACGACACCATCCTCGGCAAGCGGAACGCGGAAAGCCTCTTCAAGAACGGCGCCGACATCGTGTATCACGCCGCCGGGCGATGCGGGCTCGGCGTCATCGACGCCGCCAAGGAAACGGGCAACTACGCGATCGGCGTCGACAGCGACCAGGACGGCGTCGCTCCCGGGTCGGTGCTGACTTCGATGATGAAGCGCGTCGACGAGGCGGTCTTCCAGACGATCAAGGACGTCAAGGAGGGCAAGTTCAGCACCGGAACCCGCGTCTACGACCTCAAAACCAACGGCGTCGGTCTCTCGCCCATGACGCACACGAAGGACAAGGTGGGCCAGGAGACCTTGGACAAGGTGGATGCGATCTCGAATCTGATCGCTGCCGGCGAGATCAAGGTCCCGTCGAACGAGGCGGAGCTGGCCGACTTTCTGAAGTCTCTGTAACGTCGCCCAAGCGGCTGCGTTCCCCGGAGCGCAGCCGCTCCCTGCCTAAAGGGCGCGCTAGTTCGTGCTGCAGGAGGGACAGGAAGCGGGCTCGCCAGAGCACTCGGCCTTGGCTTCGGTCTTCGCTTCGCTGGGTTTGGAACCCCCCGAGGACGCGTAGTCGTTGATGTGGAAGCCCGAGCCTTTGAACATCACCGCCGTCGGCTGGATCAGGCGCTTGACGGTCCCCTGCGAACCACATCGGCAGGTGTCGAGCGCGTTTTCGGTGATTCGCTGCTCGATCTCGAAGGTGTCCTGACAGCTGCTGCACTCGTAAACGTAAGTCGGCATCTTGGTTGGTTGGATTCTCCTCTCAGGATTCGAAGGCTTATTTTAGCACTCCGCTGCAGGGATTGCTAAACCTCCGGCGGGGTAGCCTTCTAGTTCCTACGCCGAAAGATGTTCTCACCGCAAACGTTCTCGACCGCCGACTTGGGTGTCGTGGCCTTTCTCGTGGTGTTGGAGGCGCTTC
>DASWVS010000294.1:0-3308 GCA_036401135.1 Fimbriimonas sp. | reverse complement strand
GGCTCGCGCGCGCCACCCAGAGCCTGCAGGAGGCCAGGCCCCGGGGGCTGTTCCGGCGCTGAGTTCGTCTGCCCCTCGAGGCAGAGAGCGAAGCCGCCTGGCCGGGGTGCCATGGAGGCGGGAGGAGCCGCCCGAAGGAGTGCGCGACCTTCCTTGCCTTGATTACGGGCGCTTGTACGATGGAGGTGTGCGCCGCGTCGTGAAAGGACGGGCAGGTCTCGAGCGTTGCCACCCTCGAGGGTTTTCACGCGTTCTCCATGCTCCGCCTGAACGACATTCTCCATCGGATCGCCGAGTACCACCCCGAGCCCGATCTCGAGATCATCAAGAAGGCCTACGTCTACTCGGCGAAGGTCCACCAGGGACAGATCCGCAAATCGGGCGAGCCCTACCTCGTCCACCCCCTCGCGGTGGCCGGGATCCTCACCGAGCTCAAGCTGGACGAGGCGTCGATCGTCACCGGCCTCCTCCACGACACCATCGAGGACACCCTCGCCACCATGGAGGAGCTCGAGGAGCTCTTCGGCAAGGAGGTCGCGCAGCTCGTCGACGGCGTCACCAAGCTGTCGCAGTTCCAGATCTCGAAGGAGGCGTCGGCAGAGGAGAAGCAGGCCGAGAACTTCCGCAAGATGATCGTGGCGATGGCGAAGGACATCCGGGTCATCCTGGTGAAGCTCGCCGATCGCACGCACAACATGCGAACCCTGGAGCACATGGCGCCCGTGAAGCAGGCGCGCATCGCCCAGGAGACCCTCGACATCTACGCGCCGCTGGCGAACCGCCTGGGCATAAGCTGGATCAAGACGGAGCTCGAGGATCTCTCGTTCCGCTACATCCGCCCGCAGGAGTTCGAGGACCTCGCCTCCAAGGTGGAGCAGCGCAAGCTCGAGCGCGAGCGCTTCATCGACGAGACCTGCGAGATCATCGGCCGGAAGATGAAGGAGAACGGCCTCGAGACCGACGTCTCCGGCAGGTGGAAGCACCTGTACTCCATCTGGAAGAAGATGCGGGCCCAGGGGATCGAGTTCGAGGGCGTCCACGACGTGCTCGCCTTCCGGATCATCACGAAGGCCTTGCCCAACTGCTACGAGGCGCTCGGCCTGATCCACTCCATGTGGAAGCCGGTGCCCGGGAGGTTCAAGGACTTCATCGCGATGCCCAAGCCGAACATGTACCAGTCGCTGCACACCACGGTGATCGGTCCGTTCGGCGAGCGCATCGAGGTGCAGATCCGCACCCGCGAGATGCACGAGGTGGCGGAGGAGGGCATCGCCGCCCACTGGGCCTACAAGGAGGGCCGCGGCGCCTACGGCCGGGACGACTCCAAGTTCGCCTGGCTTCGTCAGCTCATGGAGTGGCAGCAGGATCTCAAGGATCCGAAGGAGTTCCTCGACACGGTGAAGGTCGATCTCTTCACCGACGAGGTCTTCGTGTTCACGCCCATGGGCGAGGTGAAGGATCTGCCCCAGGGCGCCACGCCCGTGGACTTCGCCTACGCCATCCACTCCAAGGTGGGCGACCACTGCGTCGGGGCCAAGGTCAACGGCAAGATCGTCCCCTTGCGCTACAAGCTCAAGAACGGCGACACCGTCGAGGTCCTCACCAGCAACACCGCCAACCCGTCGCGGGACTGGCTCTCCTTCGTCAAGACCAGCCGCGCCCAGACCAAGATCCGCGCCTACATCAAGGCGCAGCAGCGGGAGAAGTCCGTCTCCCTCGGCCGCGATCTGCTCGAGCGCGAGTTCAAGAGGTTCGGCGTCAACCTGAACAAGACGCTCAAGGCCGACACCTTCCAGAAGGTGCTCCAGGATCTCGGCCTGCGTACGGGCGACGACCTGCTCTCGGCGGTGGGCTACGGAAAGGTCACGCCCTCCCAGGTGCTGCAGCGGGTGCTGCCCCCCGAGCGGCTGGCGGCGCCGGCGGTGCCAGACTCGACTGCGCCCCTGGCCCGCCTCACCGAGATCTTCAAGAAGGTGGCAGGCCGAGGCGCCCGTGCCGGGGTCCGCATCAACGGCATCGACGACGTGATGGTGCGCTTCGGCCGCTGCTGCAACCCGGTGCCCGGCGATCGCATCCTCGGCTTCATCACCCGGGGCCGTGGCGTCACGGTGCACACCGAGGGCTGCGACAAGGTGCTCTCCACAGACGAGGAGCGCCGGGTCGACGTGCAGTGGGACGTGCGGGGCGAGTACAAGCGCCCCGTCACCGTGCGGGTGCTCACCGCCGACCGCCCCGGGCTCCTCGCCGACATCTCGCAGCGCTTCTCCGCCGCCGGCGTGAACATCTCCCAGGCCAACTGCCGCTCCACCGGCGACGACCGGGCGGTCAACACCTTCGAGGTCGCCATCACCGACCTGAAGCAGCTCCAGGGCGTGATGACCGACATCGAGCGGATCAAGGGCGTCTACTCCGTCGAGCGGGTGTAGTTGCTCACCGGTTCATCCCGGTCTGGTTCGGTCGGCGACCCGAAGTCGGAAGGCCTGTTCCGGCCCGCTCTTCGGTGACTTCCTCCCTCCGCCTTGCAGATCCAACGAGTCGAAGGCGGCAGTGGCTCGGTCGAAGGGCTCGCAGTCGTCGAAGGGCATCGGTTGCTGTCGATCGATCGGGGTTGAGATTGTCTCGGACGGCAGGAGCGGCGTTGACGGGGTGGGGCGCTGCGCGATAACTGGGCCGGACGCTTTTTCCGCACCAGGAGACCGACAGATGGCCCGCGACGTGATTCACACCGACGATGCACCGAAGGCGATCGGACCCTACTCCCAGGCGATCCGGGTGAGCGCCGGGCAGACGATCTACTGCTCGGGGCAGATCCCGCTGGACCCGAAGACCGGCGAGATGGTGCAGGGCGACGTCGCCGCGCAGACCGTGCAGGTGATGGAGAACCTGAAGGCGGTGCTGAAGGCCGCCGGCGCGGGCTTCGAGAACGTGGTCCGCTGCAACATCTTCCTGGCCGACATGAACGACTTCAAGATGGTGAACGAGGTCTACGGCCGCTACTTCCCCTCGAACCCGCCCTCCCGGGCGACGGTGCAGGTGGCCCGCTTGCCCCGCGACTCCCGGGTCGAGATCGACTGCATCGCGGCGCTGTAGGCAGGCAAGCGAACGAGCAGCGGGCGACGACCATGAAATCGGCATTCCTTCGGGTGGCGCTCGCCGCCGCGTGCTTCCTCGCTCCTGTCGCGGCTTCCGGCAGCGAGGTCCTCTACTTCGGCGGCGACGTCTTCACCGGTGAGGGCAATCGTCCCTCGGCCACGTGGTTCGTCGTTCGCGATGGCCTCGTCGTCGCGGTGGGCGACGGAGCCGGGGTC
>DASWVS010000293.1:0-5055 GCA_036401135.1 Fimbriimonas sp. | reverse complement strand
CGCTGCGTTGGCAAAGCCTGGCGACGAGGTCGACGCCGCTCACGCGGTCCGGCAGAGGCGTATTCTGGCGCCGCGCCGCCCACAGGATGCCGGCTCCATCGGGGGTGACGAGGTCGGCGCTGTGATAGAGGGCTTTGAGTTCGGGATCCGACTGGGCCTGGACGATGCCGCTCGCGTCTGCCGTGATCACGAGGCGAGTACGGTCCGCCGTCTCGAGGAAGCCTTCGATTCGCTCGAGCGCCTCGTCCATCGTGACCCCGTCGACGGGGAGGCCGAGTATGGATACGCGCCTTCCTGCGCCTCGCTCCGGAGCGGTGGTCATCGTTGAGATATAGGTTACCAGGCGGTTCCTTGCACTTGCGGATTCGACTCGCCTTAGAAACGCGCGCGGTTTATGACATTTCAATCAAATGAGAGCAAGAATCGATTGGGAGGCGGTGACGAAAAAGGTTATCATTTTAAGGTTCCCGCAACGGGGCGGGCATGGCGTTTTGGCGCGCCTTTTCGGCTCCGTTTTTCCGGGACGGAGGTTGAGCTTTTGAGTCGCGTACGAGCTTTCACGCTTATCGAGCTACTTGTCGTCATTGCCATCATCGCCATTCTGGCGGCGATTCTCTTCCCTGTCTTTGCCCAGGCGAAGCTCGCAGCCAAGAAAACTGCAGCACTTAGCAATGTCAAGCAAAATGCTACAGCAGTTATTATGTATGTCACAGACGCGGACGGGGTCTACCCTCCGGTCGTGCGCATGGATAACGGCGACGGTTACGTGCCGCAAAACGGCAATCCCGGCAACATCGTGTACGCGGTGTTCGACGCGATCATGCCCTACACGAAGAACAAGGACATCTTCCTATCCCCGGGAGATCCGAAGGCGATCCACTGGTCGGAGAGTCCGAACAACACCTCAACCATCACGGGCGGGCTGTCCGGCGGCGCTTGGGTCTCGGCGAACAAAATCCAGTACGCGAGCTTCGGGCCGAACTTCCGGCTGTTCGAGGACACGATGGTGAAACTGCCCTACCTCATCCCGCATCCGGTGCGGAGCGAGGGGGGTCTTCCCGAGCCGGCGGCAACAACGATGTTCTACGATGCCCGGTTCTTGCCGGCGGGACAGCCGAACAAGGACCTGACAACGGCCCAGTGGGACGCGGAGGTCGCTCGAAACCCTGCGGCGGCGGCGTACCGCCAGCCGATGGTGCCGTTCTCCCGCTGGAACTTCCCGGGAACGCCTCGCTACAGCGGCGTGCTGGTGGTGAACTTCGCCGACGGACACGCGAGCGCGGTGAAGGGGAACGCCGGCCTGCCGGGCGTGGCCCCAGAAGGCGCGGCCACGGACGTGAGGGTCTACAACTACCCGTACGACCTCAACGGGATTCCAGGGGTCGTCGCCGAAGACAGAGGTTAAGTCCGCGCCCCGGCCTCACGCACCCTGGCGGAACCTCACCCCAACCCCTCTCCTCGAAGGAGAGGGGCTTCCGGAGCCCTTCCCCCAGTGGGGGAAGGGTGGGGATGAGGGGTCGCGGGAACGACACTTCGGCTCTCGACGCCCCTCCCACGGCGGTGGGCGAATCGACGGCACCTTCGTGTTCGCGACAGACTCTTCAGCTGCCGAGGCTTCGCCCGGTTTGAGAAGCCTCGGCAGCGGAGCCGCCGCACCCTTGTTCGTCGGATCACCGAGGCTGCCGAGGCCACAAGAAGCCGGTTTCAGCGGGCGAGGAAGTCGGCGGTTTCGATCGGTACGGGAGCGCTTTGGAGGTCGGCGATGAGGGGCTTGTAGGGGAAGACCCGATGGGCGAGGAACGCCGGGTATCCGTCGCGGTCCTGGACGTACCCCACGACGGTCGCGTACTGGGAACAGACGATCGCATGGCCGTCCCTCTGGTAGGTGTCGTCGAAGGCGGTGACGTTCAGGAGGCCGGTTTCATCCTCCAGGTCGAAGAAGACCACCCTCTTTCCGCTCTGGGTCGGCGGGAAGCGCAGGCGGAGAGGGTTGCCGACGACGATGCACCTCGTGCCCGGCTTGGCATACTTCGCCTCGGCGCAGGCGACGCCGCCGCGGCGCCGGACCCGCTCCCTTTCGAAGGACATCAGATGCCGGCTCACGTCCATGCCCAGAACCAGCCTTTCGAAGACCGCCTTCTCCGCAGGGCTGAAATCCGGGATGTCGAGATTCAGGGGCGGTTCGGGAAAGGCCAGGGGGAGCGCGGGGGCGTCGCTCGATCGATCCGCGTCCAAGCCCAGGGAAGCGTAGTCGAACGCGGCAGGGATCGCCCAGAGCATGGCGCGCCGATTCGGGCAGAGGAGGTCGAGGGCGCCGCAGAGGATCAGGGATTCCAGCTCGTCGCGAGCGGGCCGGACCTTCGCGACGAAGTCGAAGAAAGACTGAAAAGGCTTGGGGCGCGGCTCGCGAGAGGGCTGGGGACGGTCCATCGTGGCGACCGCCACCATCGAACGGGTCACCTCGCGCAACGGCTGGAGCGCAGGCGACTCTTCGGAGGGGAGGGCGCAGGCCTGCATCTCGAGCAAGCGATCCCGGGTCGGCTTGGAGAGGCCGCCGACTTGAGCAAGCCCGGTGCGGATCGCAGCGTTCGGAACGGTCATACCTGCCTCGCTCGCCGCCTCCACCCCGAACTTCTCGCCGGAGTAGCACACGTCGGGGTGCAGGATGCCAATGCCGCGGGTGCGCGCCTCGTTGGCGATCGTGCAAGGGCCGTAGTATCCGGCGGGCTGGGCCGAGAGCAGCGACGCGAAGTACTCCGCAGGATGGTTCTGCATCAGGTAGACGCAGCGGAGCGAGATCTCGGCGAACGCCAGGGCATGGCCTTCGGCGAAGCCATACCCCTTGTAGGCCGCGACGAGTTCGTAGATCTTCTCCGCGACCAAGGGGCTGTAGCCGTTCATCAGCACGCGCTCGATCAGCTTGTCGCGGATCAACGTCCCGTAATCTTCCCGGCGGCGCTTGTGGATGGCGTCGCGGATATCCTCCGCCTGGCCCGAGGTGTAGGCGCCGAACTTCTGGAGGAGCATGTCGACCTGCTCCTGGAAGACGACGATGCCGTAGGTCTTCCCGAGGATCTCTTCGAGGTCGGGATGCTCGTACTCGAACGGCTTGCCGCGGCGCCTCTGGATCAGCTCGTTGATCTTGATCGCGCCGCCGACCCCGGGTCGGATCCCCGCCTGGACGAGGCTGGCGTCGGTGAGGTTGTCCGTCCGGATACGCACGTGTGCCTGTCGCATGGCGGGGGACGCCGACTGGGGAATGCCGATGAGTTCCCCGCTGCGCATCGCGCGGTAAACCTCCCGGTCGTCGGTGGCATCGAGACGGTCGACGCTGAAATCGCTGTCGACGAGGCGAACCCGCTCTTCGACGCCGGACATGACGTCCTGACCCCGGAGGCAAAGGATGTCGAACTTGTCGAAGTAATGCTTGGCCGAGCGCTTGTCCCACTGGATCATGCGGAGCTGGGACTCGCTACCGCGGGCCTCGTCGGAAGCGGGGGTGGCGGACCACATCAGGGGGACCGTGTCGGCCAGCGGGCCGTCGCTGACCACCACGCCGGACGAGTGAACGCGCATGTTGCGTGGCACGTCCAGGAGGCTTTCGGCGAGCTTCGCCACCCAGCGGTACTTTTCAAGGGGAACGCCGCTGTCCCTCAGTTCCGGCCGTTGGCGGATCGCTTCCTCGAGATGGTCGGCGCGAACGCCGCCGTGCATGCGTTTCGAGAGGAAGGAGATCGCCTCCTCGGGCAGCCCCATCGCCTTGCCGACCTCTCGCACCACGCCTCGCGAGTTGAAGGCGCCGACCGCGGCGACGGTGGCGGTACGCTCGACGCCGTACTTCCAGACCATGTAGCCGCGGATGTCGTCGCGCCGGTGCGCCTCGAAGTCGATGTCGATGTCGGGCCGCTTGCTGCCGTCGTCGGGGAGGAAACGGTCGAAATGGAGGCGGTGGCGGATCGCGTCGATCCGCGAGAAGCCCAGGACGTAGGCGACGGCGGAGTCGATCACCGAACCGCGCCCGCTCATCCCGATGCCCTGCTCCCGCGACCACCGGCAGACGTCCCAGGCGATGAGGAAGTGGGACGCGAACCCGAGGCGGACGATCCGGTCGACCTCGTGCTGCAGGCGGGCGCGCTGCCGCTTGCCGTAGTGAGGGTACGCCCGGAAAGCGCTGACCTCGACGATGTCGCGCAACGCCTGGGCATCGTCGCCGAAGAGGCTGGGAAGCTTCGTTCGATCGGGAAGCACGCTGGCGTCGCAACGCTCGGCGACGAGCAGGGTATTCGATACGAGGTCGGGGCGATCGGCGAAGAGGTAGGCCATCTCGTCGGATGACCGAAGGAACCGCTCGGCGTTGAGCGCGCGCTCGGGCAGTCGGACGACCTGGGGCTGGTCGGGGTGCCTGGGTTCCTTTCGACCGAGGACCTCCTCGACCCGGCAGAGCGTCTGAGAGCAGGCGAGGATGTCCTGTGCGGGAAAATGCTCCGGACGGGCGTGGGTGACGGGACCGCCCGCCACGGGGGTGAGGGCGTACCTGGCGGTGAGATCGAGAAGCTGCAACTCGACCAAGTTGCCCCAGGGCAGGTAGCTGCGCTCGACCTCGACGAAGACGTTCTGCCTGCCGTAGAGGTCGATCAGCCGCTGCAGCAAGCGCCCGGCCGCCTCCGTGTTGCGCTGGATCAGCAGACGGTCCAGCGGGCCCAGTGAGCCCCCGGTCAGGCAAACGAGGTCGTCGGCATGCGCGGCAAGCCGCTCCCAGGTCGCCAGGGGGTGGTTTCGAGGCTCCCCGAGATGGCACTCGGTGATCAGCCGGCACAGGTGGACATAGCCGCGCTTGCTCCGGGCGATCAGGACAAGCTCGCCCCCCTCCGCCAACTCGAAAGATGCGCCCACCAGGGGTTGGATCCCGTTTCGCCCGCACGCTTTGGCGAACTCGACGCACCCGACGAACGAGAAGGGGTCGGCGATCGCCACGGCGGGGCAGCCATGGGCGAACGCATGGGCGGCCACCTCTTCGGCGAGAATCGTGGAGCGGCCGAAGGCGTAGCCGCTGAA
>DASWVS010000292.1:0-2886 GCA_036401135.1 Fimbriimonas sp. | reverse complement strand
CGTCCTTCGGTCGGTCGCTTTGGGCGCGCAGCCACCGGTACAAGGGCGCTTCGTCTTCGCCCTTTACCGAAATCTTGCTGAACATCGGGAAGCTCACCCCGTAATTCAGCGAGCAGAACTCCTTGATCTCCGCCTCCGTCCCCGGCTCCTGGTTGCCGAAGTTGTTCGCCGGGATGCCGAGGATCACGAGCCCTTTGGCCTTCTTTTCCTTGTAGAGCGATTCCAACGCCTTGTATTGCGGAGTGAGGCCGCACTTGCTGGCAACGTTTACCACCATCAGGGCTTTGCCCTTGAACTGCTTCAAAGGGACGGTCTTGCCGTTGATGTCCTTGAGCGTGAAATCGTAGATCGACTGCGGTGGGTTCATGGGAGCCTGGGTGGCGATCAGCAGCGAAGCGAAGAGCGTGAGCATCGTCTCATTATCCTACGCTGGGTATCCTGATACGTCGTCGCCGGGATGGCGGAATGGTAGACGCGGCGGT
The DNA here is from genome assembly GCA_036401135.1 of Fimbriimonas sp. Lineage (GTDB taxonomy): Bacteria > Armatimonadota > Fimbriimonadia > Fimbriimonadales > Fimbriimonadaceae > Fimbriimonas. The sequence goes on along the minus strand of DASWVS010000292.1, from coordinate 2,404 downwards.
CTCAAAAACCGTTGATCCAAAAGATCGTGCGGGTTCGAGTCCCGCTCCCGGCACCACCTCCCGTGGCTCCTTTTCCGTCGGATCGTGCCCGCGCGAAATGAGATTCGGCGGAATTGCGCCGATGGCCGCAATTTTCCACATGTGTTGATAACTGTGTGGATATCGACTAGCGGTCAAGATGCCCCGAGTCAGACGCCCTCCAGGCAACGTGTGTGAGGATTCGCTTATCCAGGAGCGTCGTCTTGCTCTATACTATTCGTCGCTTGGGAGGAAGGATATGAACGGAGCGGAAAAGAAGTTGCCGGCGGGGATCCTCGCCATTTTGCTGGGCGGGTTTGGGATTCACAAGTTCTACCTCGGGTACGTCACAGCCGGATTGATCCAGATCGTCCTGACGCTGTGCTTCGGCCTTGGCGCGTTGATCGGGATCATCGAAGGGATCATCTACCTGACCAAGACCGACCAGGACTTCGTCGACACGTACGTGCGCGGCAGCAAGTCCTGGTTCTAGATCGACACGTCCGATGGGAGAAGCTCGAGGAACTGCTCTTCCGTGAGAACCTGGACCTTGAGCTTCTCCGCTTTGTCGAGCTTTGAACCCGCCCCGGGACCGGCGACCAGATAGGTCGTCTGCTTGCTGACGCTTCCCGCCGCTTTTCCTCCCAACCGAGCGACGAGCCGTTCCGCGTCCTCGCGCGTGAATCTCTCCAGCTTTCCGGTGAAGACGAAGGTCTTGCCCTCGAACACCTCGCTGACCGGACCCTCGGCCTCCACGGGGGCGACGCCCAGCTGCAGCAGTTCGTCCAGGATCCGCTGGTTCTCCTCTTCCTCAAACCATTGCTCGATCTCGCGGGCGGTCGCCGGGCCGATGTTCGGGATCGCCAACAGCGCGCCGTAACCGGCCCGGCGGACGGCCTCGAGCGTCCTGAGTTCGCGAGCCAGGTCCTGCGCCCCCTTCTCGCCGACCGTATAGATACCCAAGGCGAACAGAAACCGGCCGAGGTCCCGGTGCTTGCTCTCCTCGATGCTGCCCAACACGTTGTCGACGCTCGTCTCACCCAAGCGCTCCATCTCGATGAGCCGCTCCCGATGGTCCTTCAGCCGATAGATGCTCGCCAGATCGGTCAGAATCCCTTCGTCCATCAGCCGGTCGACGAGCTTCTCGCCGAGTCCTTCGATGTCCATCGCGCGCCGGCTGACGAAATGGAGGAACTTCGTCTTCACCTGGGCCGGGCACTGTCGGTTGGGACACTTCAGCATCACCTCGCCTTCGCGCCGGACGAGGCGCGTCTCGCAGGCAGGACAATGGCTCGGCTCCTCGGGGACCGCCAGCGAGTCTGTCCGCTTGTCGAGGACCGGCCCGACGACCTCGGGAATGACGTCTCCCGCGCGCTGGATGATCACGACGTCCCCTTCGCGAACGTCCTTTCGCCGAAGGTCCTCGTAGTTGTGGAGCGTCGCGCGACTCACCACGACGCCGCCCACGCTGACCGGCTCCAGGTCTGCCACCGGAGTGATGTTCCCTGTTCGTCCCACCTGAGCGAAGATCCGGTTGAGCCGAGTGAACGCCTGCTCCGCCGGAAACTTGTTGGCGATCGCCCAACGCGGTCCGCGGGCGGTGAAGCCGAGCTGTTCCTGAAGATCGAGCGAGTTGACTTTGACGACGACCCCGTCGATGCCGAAAGGCAGGTGGGGGCGCTTCTCCTGAACCTCCCTCACGTACTCCAGCAGGGCTTCGATCCCCGCACAGGCGCAGGTCTCGGAGCGGACAGCGAACCCCAGATCGCGCAAATACGCCAGCGTATCGCCGTGCGTGTCGGCAAGACGCCGGCGGCCCACTTCGACGATCCCGACGCCGTAGGCGAAGAAGCTGAGCTTCCGCTTGGCGGTCATGCGGCTGTCGAGTTGGCGCAGCCCGCCCGCGGCCGCGTTGCGCGGATTGGCGAAAACCTGCTCCCCCCGCTCGGCGCGTTCCTCGTTCAGGCGCTCGAACACTTCCTTGAGCATGATCACTTCCCCTCGAACCTCCAGCCGGCCCGGAAGGTCCGACCGGAGCCGGAGCGGGATCCCTCGGACGGTCCGCGCGTTCGCCGTGATCTCTTCCCCGGTTGTCCCGTCTCCGCGCGTCGCCGCCGTCTTGAGGACGCCGTCGACGTAGGTGAGCGAGATCGACGCGCCGTCGAACTTCAGCTCCGCGAAGTACTCGATCGGCGCCTTGGTTTCGATCTGCCGGCGAACGCGCTCGTCGAACGCCCGAAGCTCATCCTCCCCGAACGCGTTGTCCAGAGACAGCATCGGAACGATGTGCCGATGGGGCGGGAACGAGCCGACCGGAGCCGCGCCGACCCGCTGCGTGGGACTCTCCGACGAGATCAGCTCCGGATGCTCGGCCTCGAGGTCGACC
>DASWVS010000291.1:0-11919 GCA_036401135.1 Fimbriimonas sp. | reverse complement strand
TTCGAGCACGACCTCCAGCAGCCGGAGCTTCTCATCCTCGGACAGCGTCGGCGACTCGCCGGTCGTTCCGTTCACCACGATCCCGTCGTTCTTCTGATCGTCGACCAGGTGAGCGGCGATGCGCTCTACCTCGCGGTAGTTCACCGCCCCTTCCGAATCGAACGGCGTCAACATCGCCGTCAATAGCCGGCCCCACTCGCGTGGCCCTATGAAAGCTCCCATCTTCGTTGGGTTGTACCCGTTAGTCCCTGTTCCGACCCAGCAGGTCCGTGATGCGAGCGACGACTTCGTCGACGCTCAGGTTCGCGCTGTCGATCACCTGGGCCCCGGGCGCGACCGTCAATGGGCTGTCCTCCCGGTTGATGTCGCGGTGGTCGCGCTGCTCGATCTGCGTCCGCACTTCGTGAAAGCTCGAGCTCTCGCTCGACTTCTGGAAGTCGAGGTGGCGACGCTTCGCGCGCTCCTCCAGCGAGGCCGTCAGGTAGACCTTTAGGTCGGCGTTGGGGGCGATCACGGTGGTCGCATCGCGGCCTTCCAGGACCACTCCGCCTTCAGCGATCATCTCCTGTTGCCTCGCAACCATCGCCCGACGTACGGACGGGAATCGGCTCAGGGCACTGGCCAAGTCGCCGATCTCTGCCGTCCGGATCTCGCGAGTGACGTCCTCGCCGTCCAGCAGAACCGCCTGGGGGTCCCCGGGGCCGAACTCGATCCGCGAGCGCTCGAGGAGTTCGGTCGCCCCGTCCGCGTCGTCCGCACCGATACCCGCTCGAGACGCCCTCAGTGCCAGACATCGGTACATCGCGCCCGTATCCAGGTAGCGGAGACTCAGTTTCTGGGCCAGGCGCTTGGATACGGTGCTCTTGCCCGCGCCTGCAGGCCCGTCGATTGCGATGACCGGTTTCATATCACGCATAGCGAATGGAGGTGGCGTTCGAAATCAGGATAGGACGTGGCGATCGCCTCGGCGCCGTCGATCGTGGTCTCGCCCTCGGCCAGGAGGCCAGCGATCGCGAATGCCATGCCGATCCGATGGTCGCCTTGGGTCGAGACGGCCGTGCCTCGCAACAACGTCGGGCCCTCGATCGCCATTCCGTCTTCGAAAACCTCCACGGAGGCGCCCATTCGGCGCAATCCGTCGGCGATCAATTGGATACGATCGCTCTCTTTGACCCTCAACTCCCCCGCGCCGCGGATGACGCTGGTTCCGACGCATTGGGTAGCGAGGACCGCCAACACCGGGATCTCGTCGATGAGGCGCGGCACGAGGTCTCCCTCGATCACGAAGGGCCGCTTCTGAGAGACGTACCGGGCTTCGACGTCGTTGACCGGTTCCCCGAGTTCGGAACGTTCGGTTCCCATGAGCAACGGGATCCCGCAGGCATCGAACACGTCCAGAAGCCCCGTGCGTGTCGGGTTCACGCCCAGATCGCGGACGAGAAGCCTTCCCTGAGGCAGACAGGCCGCGGCGACCATGAAGAACGCCGCGCTCGAGATATCGGCAGGAATCGTCATCTCGAAAGGCTGGAGCGACTGTCCGCCGGCCAGCGACACCGAATCGATCCCGATTGAAACCCTGACTCCCATCGCGGCGAGCATCCTCTCGGTGTGGTCGCGGCTCGTCGACGGCTCGCTCACCCTCGTCGTCCCCTCGGCCCTCAGTCCCGCCAGGAGCACGCAGCTTTTCACCTGCGCGCTGGCGACCGGGCTTGCGTAATCGATGCCGCGCAATTGCCCGCCGGCGATGTGCAAAGGAGGACGGTCCCCTTCGACGGCCGCGCCCATAAGGCGAAGAGGCTCGGCGATGCGCTTCATCGGCCGACGCGACAGGGACTCGTCCCCCGTCAAGGTCGCTTCGATCTCTCGGGATGCGATCAGGCCGGAGAGGAGCCGCATGGTGGTTCCGCTGTTGCCGCAGTCGAGGGGCTCGCCCGGCTGCACCCATTGCGCCGCCGGGATGAGACGCACCTTCTCCTCGTCGAGCCAGCGATATCGCAACCCCATTTGCTCAAGGCACCGGAGGGTCGCTTCGCAGTCCTCGCCGCGGAGCGGTCGCCGGACGACAGATTCGCCGGAAGCCACCGAACCGAGCAGATACGCGCGGTGGGTGAGCGACTTGTCGCTCGGAGGGCGGAGTTCGCCATCGAGGGTCACAACCGGAGCGACGCTAAGCTTCATGCTTTCCCTTCGTGATTTTGGCATGCTCGAGGATCTCTCGGACCTTCGCTTCGTCTCCGTTTTCGAGAGCGTTTCGCAGATCAGCCAGGTGCCTCTCCAGGTCGGCCAGGGCCTTTGCCAGCTCAGCCCGATTCCCCAGCATGATTTGTGTCCACAGGTTCGGGTCCACTCCCCCGACGCGGGTCAGGTCGCGCCAGGAGCCGGCGCCGGCCTCCCAGCTCTCCAACTCCGCGCCCAGCGCGACAAGGGCTGCCGCCGCCGCGTGGGGGACGTGGCTCAGAATCGCAACGTGCCGATCGTGCGTCGCGGGATCCATACGCACTGGAATCGCGCCCATGAGCTTCACGACTTCCTCCACCCGCCGCACGACCGCTTTCTGAGTGCGCCTGTCCGGGGTGAGGATCCACCGCGCATTCCGGAAGAGCCACGCCGAGGAGTACTTGGGGCCGGACTTCTCATGCCCCGCCATGGGGTGGCCGCCCACGAACATCGACGACTTGGTCAGCACATCGTCGAGGGCGCACAGTACCTCGCCTTTGACGCTGGCGCAGTCGGTCAGCACCGTGTTCTCGTGTTTGAGGTCCAGAAGCCGTCGAACGATGGACGGAGTTGCCCGAGGAGGCGCAGCCACAAAGACGATGTCGCTTGCCGCGGCCTCCTCGATCGCGACGATCCGGTCGACGCATCCGCGCGCTAGAGCGATGCGTTCGTTTTCTTTGTCGAGGTCTAGCCCGACGATCCGGCGCTGAGGGTCTCGCAGGGCAAGACCGATCGATCCGCCAATCAGACCGAGCCCGACGATTCCGACTGTCATGCGGAACTGAGTATGGCACTCCATCCGGCTAAGGCTCATCGGAGGCGGAAGCGATGAACCTCGCCTGCAGAAGATCGCCCAGGGCTTTCAGGACCTTTCCCCGATGGCTGACGGCATGCTTCTCCTCGGCCGTCAGGTCCGCCATCGTTCGGCCCATGTCGGGCAAGTGGAAGATCGGGTCGTAACCGAACCCGCCCTGTCCCGATGGTTCTCGCGCGATCATCCCCTCGCAGGTCGCCTCGAGAACGAGCGTCTCTCGATCCGGCCCTGCCAGGGCGACGCAGCATCGGAACCGGGCCGTGCGCCGATCGTCCGGGACTTGCCCCAACAGCGCCAGCAGTCGCTGGATCTTTTCCGGGAACGGAGTGGATTCCCCGGCGAACCGTTTGCTGTGGAGGCCGGGCGCACCCTCGAGGGCGTCGACTTCGAGGCCGGCGTCGTCCGCGAGCGACCATTCCCCGGTGAACCGGGCGGCCGACTCTGCCTTGATCCTGGCGTTCTCGGCATAGGTCGACCCGTCCTCTTCAGGCTCCGGCGCGCCCTCGTAGTCCGCCAACGTCGGCAGGTCGAGCGATGGGAAGCGCCGGGAGAGGATTTGGATCATCTCGCCCGCTTTCTTGCGGTTGTGCGTCGCAATGACGAGTCGACCGATGGTCAAGAGTCACCTCCGAATCTAGAGCCCAAGCACCCGCCGCTGCTCCGCGATCAGTTCATCGATCCCCTTCTTCGCAAGGCGCAGCATCCTGCCGAGCGTGTCGGCGGCGAAGGGATCCTGCTCGGCGGTCCCCTGGATTTCGATGAACTTGCCCGACTCGGTCATGACCACGTTCATGTCGGTGCCTGCCTGGCTGTCTTCGTCGTAGTTCAGGTCGAGGACTTCCCCGCCCCGACTGATCCCCACCGAGACCGCTCCGATCGGCTCCCGCATCACGTTCTGCCGGAGCATCCGCTGCTTGAGCATCCACTGCACGGCGTCGTATGCGGCGACGTAGCCCCCGGTGATGGCGGCGCACCGAGTGCCCCCATCAGCTTGGATGGCGTCGCAGTCGAGGGTGATCGTCCGCTCGCCGAGGGATTCAAGGTTGACGGCGGTGCGAAGCGCACGACCGATCAGCCTCTGGATTTCCATGTTCCGGCCGTTGGGCCTCATCTGGTCCCGTTGGTTCCGCTGCCGTCCCGACCGCGGCAGCATCGAGTATTCGGCCGTCAGCCAGCCTGATCCCTTGCCCTTCATGAACGGCGGCACGCGGTCCTCCACCGTCGCGGTGACGAGCATGTGCGTGTCGCCGATTTTAACGAGACAGGAACCTTCGGCGAACTTGGCGAAGCCTCGCTCGAGTGAAAAAGGGCGTAGTTGATCCGGCTCACGGCCATCGGGTCGCATGGGCAGAGGGTACCAGGTGCACTCCTGGTCGAGGGCGGCGGGCTATGGCGGCGCCGGTACGGACGAAAGCCCGCGGAACCGGCTGAGGAAGTCTTCCGCCTCGAACGGGTTCGCGAAGGCCGCTTCGGAGACGAGCAGAAACCCGGTCCGGCGCAGCCTCAAAACCAGGTAGCCGTGCCGGCGGGCGACCTGGCGGACGGATTCAAAGCGCAACCGGACACCCCGGTTCGCCTCCGGGCAGAAGTAGGCGTTCTCATCGTCCCATTCGACCTCGACTCCCTTCTCATACAAGCGCCCGGCTTTCGACGTGGCGAACCAGGCGCGGACGAACAGTGTGAACGGCCAGAGAACGGCGAGCAGGCCGATCGTCTGCACCGCACCGCTACCGAACAGCAAGGCGAGCACCCCGAAGAGGGGGATGGGGACGGCCATCCACCAGAAGGAGACGATGTATTCCTCGACACCCATCCTCGCGACCGTCGCCCTCGGGATGGAAAACCTGTTCGTCCTCACTTGCGGGGCCTCAGCATGGCTTCGAAGGCGACGACGGCCGCGGCGACGTGGACGTTGAGGCTCCTGCCTTTTCCGTACATCGGAATGTAGACGGCGGCGTCGCGCAGCCGGTTGACGCTGGTGTAGATCCCTTGCGCCTCGTTGCCCAGGACGAGGCACGTCCGCGGCGGATACTCGAACTCCATGTAGTGCCCTGCGCCCTCGGCGATCTCCACGCAGACGAGCGAGTACCCCTTCTCCTTGATCCGGATGGCGGCTTCCTCGTTGCGGCCAAGGTGCTCCCATGGGACGCGGCGGTGCTGCCCCATCGACGTCACGTGGATCTGAGGGTGCGGCGGCACCGGCGTTCGGCCCGACATGAACAGCGCCTCCGCCCCGCACGCCTCGGCTACCCGGAAAAGCCCGCCCACGTTGTAGGGGTCCTCCCAGTCCTGGAGCATGAACGCCAGTCGGATCGGCTTGGGGTGCTCTTTCGCAAACTCTTTGTAAAGCTGCCGAAGCTTGGTTTTCCCTTTTATCGTCTTGACGCCGTTCTCATTCAACGCCGACATTATGAAGTCCAGTATGATGGGCGGTAACCTCAACGGAAGGATTCACCAGACATGAAAAGGCTCTCAATCCCCGCAATGTGCCTTCTCGCCGTATGCGCTTACGCACAAGACCCCGCAGCAGACGGCGCTGGCGGATATCCGCAGTTCCGGAACATCTCGGGCCTCCCGGGAGGAGGGTTCGGCGTCCGGCCCGACGGAACCGTCGGCATCAGCGGTGCGCTCGCACTCACGACGCCCATCGCCTATTCGCTCCGCTCGCGGTACTACGTGGCTGTCGCCGGCGCCATGTCCTTCGACATGACCCCGCGCTTCAACTTCGACGACGACGACGAGCTCGCGTCGATGAACGGAACGGCAGCGCTGCTGGGAGGGTTCAGCAGCCCGAACCTCGACCTCACCGTCGGCGGGTTGCTGTTGAGCAGCATCGGCGACACCGTGTTGAACCTCCACGCTTCCCCGACCAAGGCCTTTGGAGGGCTCCGCTTCGGCGTGGGCGTTCAGGACGTCTTCAACACGGGCGGCGAGTATGGCCACCTCGACCCGAGGGGCCCCGGCGACAGCCGATCGATCTACGGCGTCGTCACCCACGAGTTTGCCGAGAGCCGGGTCTATGCGTCCCTGGGAATCGGCAGCAACCGGTTCAACGACGGGTTCGGGAACGTGAGCGTCCCCCTCGGAGACCTTGCCCGCGGTTATCTCGAGTACGACGGCAAGTGGGTCGGGTTTGGCGCCGCGTACGGCGCGGGCAACTTCACGCTCCTCGCCGGAGTCACGGACGGCAAGTACCTCGTGTACTCGGCCGCCTATCGGTTCTAGCGCGAAGGTCGGGTCCGCAGGGCGCGGACCCGACTCCCTTTACGGCAGCGGCAGCCCGAAGGCGCTGAGGTGGCTGCGCAGCTTCTCGATCCGACCGGGCGTGTTGAGGTCGATGTGGAAAGGCCTTCCGCGCGTATCGATGATCAGGCCCACCGTCCCGTCGATGAGGTTCGTCGTCTGGTCTCTTTGGCCACGGGCGGTATCGAACCGGCGCGCGGTGACAGGCTTCCCTTTACCGGCGCCGACGTCGAAGCCTCTCGCGGGTTCGACGGTGAGGGTGTCCCCCTTCGTCAGGTCGATCGGAAGCACCTTGATCTGTCCGAACGGCACCGCGACGTCGACGCCCGCTCCTCGAACGGTGACGCACGCATCCCCTTCTTTGGCGACGCCTACCGGCGCGATGCACGTGCCGATCCGGACGATGCAGTCGCGCTCAAACACCTGCTTCGCCGCCTCGTAGTGGTGCTCGCTGAGGACCCCGAGGTGCGGCATCATGAAGATGCTGTCCACTGTGAGCATCGTGATCCCTTCCGGCTGGTAGGCATCCATCATCATGAGGGCGGACTGGGCGCGCTTCGGGGCGTGGGAGAGGACTCCGCCGGAGCCAATCACCATGTCGAGCGCCATCATCTTGACGAGCGTCTGGCCGCTCGCCTGCTGGTCGAAGATCTGGCCGATGTCGCGCTGCTGCTGGCTGCCGGTGAGGTTCCTCGCGAGGGACTTGTGGTGTTCGAAGGCGAGTCGGAGCGCTTCGCGGGCTACCGCATGCTCGATCAGAAGGTCCTCGTAGGTCTGGGGGATCGTCGTCGGGCGGATCATCTTGTTCCGCAGCCTGTTCCGCACCTCCGCCGGGTCGATGTCGAACGGCAGCCAGCGGGCGATCTTCTCGGCGCTCGCTTCCTTGAGCACGTTGCAGATCGAGTAGCTCATTCCCAGGTTCGCCGAAACCGTCCGGTTGTAGATCCGTTCGCCGCTTTCGTTCTTGAAGACGGAGAAGACGTCGGTGGTGGCTCCGCCGATGTCGACGCCGAGGACGTTGATGCCTTCGTTCACGGCATACTCGTGCAACAGTTTGCCCACCGCGTTGGGCGTCGCCATCACCTCCTCGCTCGTCCACTCGAGCAGCTTGCTGTAGCCCGGCGCTTGCTGCATCACGTGCTGGAGGAACATCGCGTGGATCTCTTCCCGAGCCGGTCCCAGATTCTCGCGGTTGAGTTCCGGGCGGAGGTTGTCGACGATCTGGAGCTCGATCGATCCCCCCAGCACCTTGCCAACCTCCTCGCGCGCGTCCTTGTTGCCGGCGTAGATGACGGGAAGCTTCATATCGCCGAAACGCGGTTTCGGGTCCGCGCGGCGGATCACTTCCGCCAGTTCGGCCAGGTGTGTCCTCGTTCCGCCGTCCGTTCCTCCCGACATGAGGATGATGTCGGGGCGCAGTTGGCGAAGCCGCTCGACCTTCTGGTGCTCCTTCCGACCGTCGTCGACCGCCAGGGTGTCCATGAGGATGGCGCCGGCGCCCAACGCCGCTCGTTCCGCCGATTCTGCCGACATCGCCTTGACCACGCCGGCGACCATCATCTGGAGACCGCCGCCCGCGGACGAGGTGCTGACGTACATGTCCGAGGAGTCGAGTTCGCCCTGGACCCCTGAGGCGTCCCGGCTGCCCTGCTTCAGCTGGCGCCAGACCCGGCCATCTCGAAGGAGCGTCCTTCTCCCGGGACGGTAGCCTTCGGGAACCGTGGACTCGGTGATCTCCTCCAGTTCGGTGATGGAGTTGATCACGCCCATCGTGACGTCTTCAAACGGCCGTTCCACCGTCGTGGGGGCTTCGCCGCGCGCGACGAGCCGGTATTCGTCCGCGTCGTTCTTTTCGATAAGGATGGCCTTGGTCGTCGTCGAGCCGCAGTCGGTCGCGACGATCCGCCGGATGTCGTTGGACATATGAGGTGGATTATGACCAGACCGGGGGGTGCCGCGCCACGAGGAGCCGGGTTGAAACCGCAGTGCTACCGTGCCGAAACGATGAACACGCCCTGGCGAAGCGAGATGCGCCCCCCGATCGGTGCGAGGATCGCCTCAAGCGCGCTCTGAACGTCGGTATCACCGATATTGACGGTCGTTTTGCCCGCGATGCCGCCCGAAACGATGTAATCGATGCCTGCTTGGTCGAGAAGCCCGATCACGATCTGCCTCAGGTCGCCGTCGGCATGGCGCACCGGGCCGATCCTCCTTCGCAGGGAGTGGCGGGGCACGAGCCGGTAGCCGGACTCGGACCTGAGCACCCTCGCGTCCACTTGCCGAGCGATCTCGTTGAGGAGCTCCTGCTCGTCCTCGATTCCAACGACCGTCACTCGTCCGGAAACTCCTGGGGCGACTTCGACCACTTCCTTCCCCGGCAGCCGCTTGAGAGCGTTCACCACTTCCAGATCGACGATCTGCAGCCCCACCACCTCTACCGGAAGCGTCGGATCGAGCACCTGGACCCTTGGGACCACATGGTACACGCCTCCCTCCAGGCGATAGGTCGCGCCTACTTGTCCCAGGATCTGGTCCAGCGCCTGTTCGAAGGGAATCCCCTGGAGACCGAGGTTCAGCTTCCCTTCAACTTTCGGGTCGAGGATGAACGAAACCTTGGCGGTCGTGAACACGGTTCGCAGGACGTCGCGGACGTCCTGGTCTTTGGCATCGACCGTGACCGGTGGGTTGAATTCAGGTTCCGACGTTTGCGAGACGGCCAGGGCCGGCAGCAGGGCGAGGAAAACCAGGGCGAAAGCGATCGCTCGGCGCATCCCCCCTATCATACGTCGTGGATGGGGTTGGGAGGAACCAAGCCAGCCCCTTGGCCTTTCTTTCCATGGGGCATGGGCATCAGTTCGAGAACCCGCGTGATAATGCTTGGAAGATCCGCGGAAAGGTGACGGAAAACGCAGAGCCATGCTTCGGTCAACGCTTCACTGGGCGGATCGCACGCCGAAGCGGGCCGAATCACTTAGCGGTAGATCGAGTACGCATCCCAGTCGGGCTCGCATCTGAGCCTTTGCGCGCACAGCTGTCCGACGTGGTAGTAGTCGTGCGCGACGATGAACGCGTGGCCGGCTCTGAGGGCGTCGTCATTCCCCGAGAGCACGGTGGAAATCGCGTCTGCTCGGAGGCTCCGCAGTTTTTCCAAAGCTTCCTCAAACGTTGCCGCGTCGAGTTGGAAGGTGCCCCAATCGTGCTTCTCCCCGCGGGCCTGCTTGGACGTCGCCACGTAGGCTTCTCCCAAATGGCTCAACGTCTGCATCGGAGTCATCCCCAAGGAATTGCCGGCGCTACCCTCCGGGAAGCCCGAAAGAACCTGATCGAGTTGATAGCCGGCGTCGTCGAGTTGAAACTGGAGGAGCTCTTTGGCGGTCATAGCGCACCCATGCTACCCAGACCCCATAATCGAGGGTGGTGACGGACGCAAAGCAGGCACAGGAGGCATGGAATCGGTCGGCGGAAGGTTGGATCGCGAACGTTCCGAACGACGTGAACCGCCACCGGCTCCTGGATGGCCCGATGCTCGAGTTGGCGGGGAGCGTCGAGGGAGCCCGGGTGCTTGACGTCGGCTGCGGGGAAGGCAGGTTTTGTCGGATGCTTTCCGAGCGGGGCGCGGACGTGTGGGGCATCGATCCGACTCCGCGCCTGATCGAGGTCGCTCGCCAGCGGCACCCGGTCGGCTCCTATGCGCTCGCAGCAGCCGAAGCGCTGCCGTTCCTCGCGGGCGCTTTCGATCTGGCCGTCTCCTATATCACACTCGTCGACATCGTCGGCTATCGCGAGGCGATCGGGGAGATGGCGCGCGTTCTCAGGCCCGGCGGAGCGCTCCTGATCGCCAACGTTCAATCGTTCGCCTCCACCCGTCCGAGGGCCTGGTACCAGGACGGCTCCGGCGCGAAGCTGCACCTGGCGGTCGAGGATTATTTCGACGAGCGCCCTCTGTTGCTCGAGTGGGGAGGCATGTCGCTCTACAACTGGCACCGTCCGCTCGAAGCCTACATGTCCGCCTTCCTCGAAAGCGGGTTGGCCCTCAGGGCCTTTCGCGAGCCCCGCCCTTCGGAAGATGCCGTTCGAGACCACCCGTCGATGCAGGACGAGTACCGCGTGCCGCTCTTCCACATCATGCTCTGGGAGAAGCAGCGGTAGATGCGCGGCGACGAACTGACGCCGTGGCTGGTGCAGTATGCCTATCGGCAGGGAGCTTTCCCGATGGCGGACGACGAGGATCAGACGATCCGGTGGTATCAGCCTTACGTCCGCGCGCTCCTGCCGATCGAAGGAATCCACGTCAGCCGATCCCTCGCTAGAACGATCCGCAAGGAGCGGTTCCAGGTTCGCTTCGATACCGCCTTCGAGAGGGTGATGCGGTCGTGCCTGCGGCCCGAAATCGAAGGCAACTGGATCAGCGAGGACATCATCCGGACCTACACGGAGATCCATCACCTCGGATGGGCGCACTGCGCGGAGTGTTGGGAAGGCGAGAGCCTGGTCGGCGGCGCTTACGGCATCGCGATCGGATCCTGTTTCTGTGCGGAGTCGATGTTCCATCGCCGCACCGACGCCTCGAAGGTAGCGCTCTGGGCCCTCGTGCGCAAATGCCGCGAGCTCGGCTTCACGATGTTCGACGCGCAGATCATGACGGAGCATCTCCGATCCCTCGGAGCCTTTGAGGTGTCGCACCGCGAATACATGAAGCGGCTGCGAACTGCGATGGATCGAAAAACCCCCTGGAGCGGCGAATGAGTGAGGAACTGGACGGCACCGGCGGAGGATTCGGACGCTATCGAGGCGTTTCGCTTCGCGAGTTCGAGGCGACGATGGATCGTTGCCGCCGGGAAGGCGGCATGCGGGGCGCTTCCGCTGTCCTGAGGATCGCGCGGGAGCAGATCGACGCGCGAGGAGGCTTGGGAACCTACCCATGGCTGGTCGGGACGTGCCTTGTGGCGACGGCGGTGCTCTGGTTCGTCCCGTTCGACGAAGGCGCCGTCGGCGAGTGGCGGCAAAAGGGCGTGCTTGGCTTCCTCGCCCTGGGGATCATCTTCGGTTGGATCACCTTCGGCATTCGGCAGGAGCGGCGGAAGGCGCTGTACCAGGAATCGAGGATCCGCGAGGCGTCTCTTCAGGCGCTGCGCGACATCGTGAGCGTGCCCGGGTTTCAGAAGCGATCCCTGGACTACACCCAGAAGCTCACGTTGCAGAACCTGCTGAAGAAGACCAAGAGCCAGGATCCCGTGCTGCTCGATCTGCTTCGGGATTAGGCAGGTCCGGCGGTCATTATCATCCAAGCCATCCGCGTTTCTTTGGCGTGTATGACTACTTTCGTTTTCTTTTGCTCCTGTTTTCCGAATGCTGCGTACGTTCTTGGTGCTCACGTCGCGCCCCACTTGTAAATCGGTCGGGGAGCGGTTTCGTCAACTGACTCCAGGCGCAAGTTCGTTGCCACAAGGGTCCGTCGGGCACCATGTTTTGGATGTAGGCGCGCCGGATACCGCGGCTACGAACCGCGCCTTGGCGTTAATCCCCACCCCAGCCCCTGTCCTTCGAGGTGAGACGCTGGGAGGCGGCTGCTTCCGGTGTGGCCGGAGGTCGCACCCTGGCGGAAAACCTCACCCCAACCCCTCTCCTTCAAGGAGAGGGGCTCC
>DASWVS010000290.1:0-12437 GCA_036401135.1 Fimbriimonas sp. | reverse complement strand
GACGTCGTCGCCTCGCCGTCCAGGCGCGCCAGCAGCGCCCGCGCCAGCCTGCCGATCGCGGACGGCTTCAGCGCCCACCGGTGGTCGGCCACCGTCCCCGGAAGCGTCGGGGTGCTTTCGAAGGCGTAGAGGCGGTTCATCGAACCGGCCTTGCCCTGGACGCGCCGGCCGTCCATGAACTGCCTGGCGTAGCGGAAGGCGCCCGGGAACTCGGTCGTCTGGAAGAAGTCGGCGTCGAGGCTGACCACGACCGACGCCTCGGTGAAGTCGTACAGGGTGTCGACCGGCCTGCCGAACGCCTGGCGGGCGCCTTCGTGGGCGTTCGTAAAGCCGCCCGGTTCGTGGGCGTGCCATCGGGCGGCTGGATAGAGGGTGAGAAACCGGTCCATCACGGCGGAGAAGGTCGGCGAAGTCGTCGCGCCGGTGAGGATGCGGATCCCCGCGCCGCGAGTGCCGGCCTCCTGAGCGAGCGCGTCCCGCATCGCCGAGTCGAACAGCGTCCAGGTCCCGATGTCGCCGAGGTAGGACACGGTCTCGGATCGGTCCGGATCGTAAAGGTTCAGGATTTCGGCCTGGGTGATCGAGTCGGCCGCCCTCCCGTTCGCCGGGTGCCCCGGGTTGCCTTCGATGCGCGTCGGCCGTCCTTCGTGTTGCTCGACGAGCACCCCTTGCGCATAGCCGCCGAGGGTCATCGCCGAAGCGTAGAACAGGGGTCTTCCCGGGATCAGCTGCTCGGGCTGCTTGACGTAGGGAACGACCTTGTCCTGGGGAAGGAACACGCCCCGGCATCCGGTGAGGCCGGCAAGCGCCATCGAGGCTCCCATGAACTTGAGCAGGGATCGCCGGTCGATCTGGCCCAGCGTCGAGCGGTTGGGAAACTCGTCCTCCAGCCACAGCTGGAACTCCTCCGTCTCGGCGATCTCTTCCAGGCTGCGCCAGTACTTCTTGCCGCTCGAACCGGCAAGTTTCGCTCTCAGCGCTTCAAGGTCCAGACGCGCACGACCCTCAGACTGTTTATCCTCGATGTTCATTTTCAGTGAATGCCCTCGAACGGGCCTTCTGCAAACAGAAACCAGAAACGTAATTAGCGGTGACAGATCCAGCAGTCGGCGAGCTGCTGCACTTTCACGCCGTATTTGTTGATGAGCTTGCGCCCTTCGGTCTTGTCGCCCCCTGCGTCCGAAGCGCCGTCGCCGCCGGAAACGAGGTCGACCTCTCGCGGAGAAAGGCCCTTCACGCCCTGCTCCTGGAGCTTCCAGTACAGCCGGAAGACCTGTTGGCGGGGCGTCTGGCCGGCAGGCGCGGCCTTGTCCTTATAGAGGTACCGCTCCGGAGCACGGTGGCACTGAAGGCACCACGCCATCTGGAACGAGTTCCCCTTGTAGGTCATGTTCATGTTGTTGACCGGCCCGTGGCAGGTGTTGCACTGGACGCCTCGCGCCACGTGGATGCTGTGGTCGAAGAAGACGAACTCGGGAACCTTGTTGACCTTGTTCCACTTGAGCGGCGTGTTGGTCGCGTAGCTCTGGCGAACCGGCTCGAGCAGCGGGGCGTTCGTCCAGATCTGCGAGTGGCAGCTCATGCAGGTTTCGGAGGCAGGGAGGCCGGCGAATCCGGACTTCTCCACCGAGGTGTGGCAGTACCGACAGTCGATACCGAGTTCCCAGGCGTGGTGCTGGTGGCTGAAGGGGACGGGCTGGTTGAGGGGCACGTTCACCTTCGTGTTGGCCGGGGATCGCGAGAGGGCGGCGACGCCCAGTCCGGCGGCAAGGGGGACCGTCGCAAGCCCGATGAGGCTCACGCTGGCGATCACGTTCGCGCTGGGTTTAAAGATCTGCGCCATGAATGCTGCTCCGGAACGAGTGGGCAATTTTCTGCCCGCCAGGTAGAAAAGCGCGCCGGACCTCCTCCGCAAGGGGGAAGCCGGTTCTCCTCATGGCTCGGAACGCATACTGCGCGCGACCAGAGAGGGGGCTGGAGCGCTTAAAAACCGATAGATTGGGACAACAAAAGTCAAACAAGTCGGGGATATATACCCCAAGTTGAAGAAAATGCAACCCCTTCATCACATGACCACCGTGCGATCGACCGCCAGGGCGACGAAGAGAAGGGCGAGGTAGAGCATCGAGTAATGGAACAAGGCGCTCGCCCGCGGCCGGTCCACCTGCCGGTACAGCTTCAGGCTGTAGGCGATCAGCACCGCGTTGAGCAGCCCCGCCGAGATCGCGTAGAGCCAGCCCACGTTCGCAAAGGCGAAGAACGGTGCCATGGTCGCGACGCATGTCAGGGCAGCGTAGACGAATATCTGCACGGCCGTATTCCGATCCCCCTTCACAAGCGGAAGCATGGGGACGCCCGCCGCCTTGTACTCGTCCTTGATCATGATCGCCAGCGCCCAGAAGTGGACCGGCGTCCAGACGAAGATGATGCCGAACAGCAGCCATGCGAGAGGCGGCAGTTCGTTCGTCACCGCCGCCCACCCCACCAGCGGGGGCACCGCCCCTGCCGCGCCGCCGATGACGATGTTGTGCCATGTCCGGCGCTTGAGGAGCAGGGTGTAGATCACCACGTAGAACACGAGTCCGCTGAACGCCAGGGTGGCGGCGAGCAGGTTCGCGAATCCCAGGAAGAGCGCGAAGGAACCGACCGCGAGGGCGAAGGAGAACAGCAGCGCGTGGGTGGTCGGGATGGCCTGGGTGACGGTCGGGCGCGTCGCGGTGCGCTTCATCGTCAGGTCGATGTCGCGGTCCACGACCATATTGATCGCGTTCGCAGATCCCGCCGCCATATAGCCGCCGACGAGCACGACCATGAAAGGCCAGAGCCCCGGCCACTCCCCCTTGGCGGCGATCATCGCCGCCTGGCTGGTCACGAGAAGGAGGCTGATCACTCGCGGTTTGGTCAGGGCGACGTAGGCTTTGACCAGGTCCTTGCCCTTCGCCCGCTCCAACTGCGCCTCGAGAGGCGCGGGGCGCTTCTCGACCTTCTCGATCCCGCCGGCGAAGGCGACCATCGCGACGACGACAAGCGTCAGCCAGTTGAGGTCCGCCATCACGAGATGGATCATCTGCATGGCGATCGGCGCTTTCAGCCAGATGTTCAGCAGACCGAGCCCGAACTGCAGCCCGTACAGGCCGATCATCCAGTTGACCGCCCGGCGCACGGCGGGATCGGGGCGCAGATGGGTGACCAGGCCGGCGGTCAGCAGGATGTAAAGTCCGACGGCGGTGGCGATGAGCGGGTGGAAAGGCTGCAGCCGAACCATCCAGAACGTCATCGGGTCCATCGCCGCCTGGAGGACGTTGTCGACCGGGTTGAGCTGATGCCCCAGCGCCGAGATCGCGCCCGAGACTCCCAGGAGGATCAATCCGGCGGCGCCGCCGCCCAGGATCCACCCGACCGTCCCCTGCCCCTTCAGTCGGGGCGGATTCGGCATCCTTGCGCCGAAGGCGACGGCGGCGATGCTTCCGAGCAACAGGAAGGTGCTGACGACGTGGAACGACATCACCGCGGCCCGATGGGGGCTGTCGTCGTTCACGACCCACCCGAACTTGACGAGCGCCGCCCCGACGAGCCCTTCCAAGAGCGTGAATCCCATCGCTGCGACGCTTGCCTTGCGGAGGAAGTGCCCCTTAGGAAAGACGCGGAACGTCCAGACGAGCATCGCCAGGACGAGAGGTCCGACGAGGCCGGTGGAGACGCGGTGGGACATCTCGACGGTTCGGGCGATATCGCCCTTCAGCGGCTCGCTGTTGCCGTCGCAGAGGGGCCAGTGGCTGCCGCATCCGTCGCCGAACCTTCCGGCCCGGACGAAGACGCCCCAGGCGACCGCCGCGAGGTTGTAGAGGAGCACGAGCCAGGCGTATTTGGCGAGCCGGTCGGCTTTGCCGAAGGCAAGGGAATCCCCAGAGGCGATCGGGGGTGGGTCAGACGCCTTGTATTCGAACCGGGCGGGTCCTCCGGAGTCGGGGTCGCTGGGCTCGTCCGATTTGGGGGCCGGTCGGGCGAGGCTCATTCGTCGGGAGCATTAAACCCGATGTGGCCGATTGTTTGTTGACGCATATTGCGCAAGAACCGCACCGAGCCCCCGCCGCGGGGCCTCCAGACAAAGATCCCCGCCGATTACCAGCGGGGATCTTCAAAGGTTCCTATTCCGAAATCCTAGAGGGGATCGCGGTGGTGGCGTTCCGCCCACGTGTCGAGCTCGCGGTGGGCCTGTTCCTTCGTCCAGCCATAGCGCTCCTGCAGTCGGCCGGCGATCTGCTCGCGCTCGCCCTGCATCTCGTCCCACTCGTCGTCGGTAATCTTGCCCCACTGCTCGCGGGCTTTGCCCTTGAACTGCTTCCAGTTGCCTTTCACAACATCCCAATTCATGTTTTTCTCTCCTTAGGCAGTTGCCTTTTCCTCTTTTGACCTTAGCAACCCGCCGCGCGTTCGCTTTAAGGTGGATCCGCCGGCCGAAGGGCCTAGGTCTCGGAGGCGGTCGGTGTCGGGTTATCGGTGATCGGTGTTGGGTGTTCGGTATTAGGAAATCTGCAATCTACAACCTACAATCTACAATCTGCAACCTGCAATCGCCCTACAGCATTCCCTTCAAGAGCTCGAGAGGGAGTCCGACCACGTTGCTGACCGAGCCGTCCACCGACTCCACGAACCCCGCCGCGCCTCCCTGGATGGCGTAGGCCCCCGCCTTGTCCATCGGCTCGCCCGTTGCCACGTACTCGCGGATCTCTTCTTCGGACAGGCGCCGGAAGGCGACGCGCGTCGTCTCGCTGGCCGTCCGGACCCCGTCGGCGCTCGCCACGCAGACGCCGGTGATCACCACATGCTCGCGTCCCGAAAGCCGGCGGAGCATCTCGCACGCCTCGTCGAAGGTCGCGGGCTTCGCCAGCTGCTCCCAGCCGTCGTTCTTCACCGCGACGACCGTATCGCCGCCGATCACCCGCACCTCCGGGCGCATCGAGAGCACCGCGAGCGCTTTGGCCTCCGCCAGATGCTCGGCGGTGTGCCAAGGGTCCTCCTTCGTCTGCGACTCCTCATCGACCTCCGAGACCGCCGACTCGAACTCGGGGACGAGTTCCCGAAGAAGCTCCCGGCGGCGAGGCGAGGCAGAGGCAAGGATCACGGGGCGCACCGACAGAAGATACCGGCTCGACCTCCCAAGGGAAGCATCCTCACCATGCCACAATCACACCATGCGGGTTCCGTTCTACGACATCAAGGCGCAATACGACGAGCTGCAGCAGCCGATCGACGACGCGGTCCACGAGGTCATCTCGAGCGGCGCCTATGTCCTTGGCAAGAACCATAACGCCTTCGAGCGCGAGGTCGCCGAGATGCACGGGTGTAAGCACGGCATTGCCGTCAACTCCGGCACCGACGCCCTTCGCATCATGCTCGACGCCTGCGGGGTCGGCCCCGGCGACGAGGTCGTCACCACCGCCTTCACCTTCGTCGCCAGCACCGAGGTGATCGTCCAGACCGGCGCCACGCCCGTCTTCGTCGACATCGATCCTGTAACGTACTGCATCGACCCAGCCAGGATCGAGGACGCGATCACCCCGCGCACGAAGGCGATCATGCCGATCCACCTCTTCGGCCAGCTCGCCGACGTCGCCCGCATCTCCGAAATCGCGACCCGCCACAGCCTGATCGTCCTCGAAGACGCCGCGCAGGCGATCGGGGCGAGCTACGAAGGCCAGTTCGCCGGCAACTTCGGCGAAGCCGCCGCCCTGTCGTTCTACGTGACCAAGAACCTCGGCGCCGCCGGGGACGCGGGGTTGATCCTCACCAACGACGACGAAGTTGCCGACCTTTCGAAGTCCATCCGCATCCACGGCATGGGGCGCGAGCGGTACTACTACGACCACGTGGGCTACACCTCCCGCATGGACGAGGTGCAGGCCGCCTTTATGCGCGTCAAGCTCACCCGCCTCGACGCCTGGAACCGCCGCCGGGGCGAGCTCGCCGCGATCTACCTCGAGGAACTCGCAGGGACGGGCGTCCAGTTGCCTCGGACTCAGGCAGGCAACAACAACACCTGGCACCAGTTCGCGATCCGCCATCCCCGCCGCAACGAGCTGATGGCGCACCTGAAAGAGCAGGGCGTCGACTCGATGATCTATTACCCCGTCCCGCTCCACTTCCACGCTCCCTACGAGTCGTTTGGCAGCGGCGAGGGCTCCTTGCCCGAAACCGAGAAGGCGTGCGCCGAGATCCTGAACCTTCCGATCCACGCGCACCTCAGCGAGGAACAGGTCCGACACGCGGCAGCCTGCGTCAAGGAGTTCGGAGGGTAGTCCTCCGACCGCCGGAATCGCCTCCCCGAAAATCCGATCCGTAGAATCCGGGAATCGCCCCTATAATGATCTCCTGTGCCTGTTCGTTGAGGCACATATTGGAGAGTCGATCGGATGTTTGGTACGAACCTCTTAATTGGTATAGCCATCGGATTTGGACAAGGGGGGCCTTCCGCAGGGAGAGTCCCCGAATTCGTCCCTCACGAGCTTCTCGTCAAGTTTGCCGCCGACGCGACCGCCGGGCAGCGGGCGGCGGCCCTGTCCCGCGCTTCAGCCCAGGCCCAGGAGCGCATCTCGACCCGCGCCATGCGGGACCACGGATACGGCGAGGTCGTTCGCGTGACGACCGGCCGGCCCGTCCTCGCCGCAATCGAAGAGATCGAGCGGATGCCGGGCGTCGAGTTTGCGGAGCCGAACTGGATCTATCGGCACGCTGCCACCTCTAACGACACCCACTACCTGAACGGGAACACCTGGGGCCTCTACGGCGACGCCACCACCCCTGCCAACCCGTACGGCAGCCAGGCGGGCGAGGCTTGGGCCGCCGGCAACGTGGGCTCGGACAGCGTGGTTGTCGGCATCATCGACGAGGGGGTGATGCACTCGCATGTGGACCTGTCGGCGAACATCTGGGTGAACCCGTACGACCCCGTCGACGGGGTCGACAACGACGGGAACGGCTATGTGGACGATGTTCGGGGTTGGGACTTCGCCTCCAACGACAACTCGACCTTCGACGGCTCGGTGGACGACCATGGCACCCATGTCGCCGGCACCATCGGCGCCAAGGGCGGCAACGGCACCGGTGTCGCCGGAGTGAGTTGGAACGTGCGGATGATCAGCGCCAAGTTCCTCGGGCGCAACGGCGGGACCACCGCCAACGCGATCAAGGCGTTCGACTACCTCACCGACCTGAAGAAACGACACGGGATCAACCTGGTCGCCTCGAACAACTCCTGGGGCGGCGGAGGCTTCTCCCAGGCGCTGCAGGACGCGATCGAACGGCACAACCAGGCGGATATCCTCGCGATCTGCGCCGCCGGGAACGGAGGTTCGGACGGGGTCGGGGACAACAACGATGCGGTCGCCAGCTATCCGTCGAACTATCCCAACGCGAACATCGTCGCGGTGGCGTCGATCACCAACACGGGCGCTCGTTCCAGCTTCTCGAACTACGGTGCGACCAAGGTCGATCTCGGCGCTCCGGGGTCCTCCATCGCTTCGACGATCCCCAGCAAGAGCGGGGGCTCCTCCTACGCGTACATGAGCGGAACCTCGATGGCGACCCCGCACGTGACGGGCGCGGCCGCGCTGTATGCGGCGTCGCATCCCGGATCCACCGCCGCGGCGATCAAGAACGCGATCCTGGGCTCGACCGTCCCCACCGCCTCGCTCGCCGGCAAGTGCGTGACGGGCGGCCGCCTGAACGTCAGCGGCTTCTAGAGGACGCCGCGGGCCCTTTGTAACGGGCTTCTCCCGCACGGAGAAGCCCGTTACGCTTCGAAGGAGGCATACTCGTGAGAGCCTCGACTCGGGGATATGCACCTTCAATGCACCTACGGCGGATACCTTCTCAGGTCCAGCGACATCCGCCCGATGGCGTTTCTCGCGCGACACCGGTCGCCGGAACATGGTCGGGGGTGGTTGCTGTTCGACCGGCCGGAACGCGTCCTCGAGGCGAAGGAGCCCTCGCACCTGGCCTCCCTGTTCGAGGAACTCGACTCCGCGATCCTCCAAGGGAAAACGATCGCCGGCTTCGTCTCCTACGAGGGCGCCGTCGCCTGGGGCCTCGGAGTCTCCGTGCGGCCTTCCCGTCCCGGTCTCGCCTGGTTTGCCGTTCAGGGCGAACCGCCTCTCTTCTACAGCGAACTCCTCCCGGAAGATGCGTCGATTGCCCCGTTCGAAAGCCGGGCCGACCTTTCGATCCAAGGGTACGCCCGAGCCTTCGAGGAGGTCAAAGCGGCGCTGGCGAGAGGCGACGCCTATCAGGTGAACCTGACCTACCGCCATCGGTTCGGTGACCTGGGAAACCCGGCGAACTTCTTCGCCGACCGCTGCGGCGTCGATCCTCCGGACTATGCGGCCTACATCCACGGCGGCGACTGGCACATCCTCAGCTTCTCGCCCGAGGCGTTCCTCGAGCGGACGGGCGCGGAGGCCTCCATGCGGCCGATGAAGGGGACGGCGCGGGCGACGGGCCGGGTGGCCGAGGACGCATTGGAGGCCGATCGACTGGTGGCCGACCCGAAGACGCTCGCCGAGAACCTGATGATCGTCGATATGGTGCGCCACGACCTTGGGTCGATCGCGGAGATCGGATCGGTAGCGGTCCCTGCGCTCATGGAGGTGGAGCGCCACCGTCGGCTTCTTCAGGCGGTCTCGACCGTGACCGCCCGATCGGACGCTTCGTTTTCCAGTCTCCTGAAAGCCGTTCTGCCGGTCGCTTCCGTGACCGGGGCTCCGAAGAGGATGGCCTGCGGCATCATCGACCGCCTCGAGGGGCGGCCCCGGAACGTCTACTGCGGCATCCTCGGCATCGCCAACCGGGAGCGCCAGGCCTTCAGCGTCGCCATCCGGACGGCCCTCTACGACTCGGTCGCCCGGCAGGGCGAGTTCGGTGTCGGTAGCGGAGTGGTTTGGGACTCCGACTGTCGGCAGGAGTACGAGGAGTGCGAGGCGAAGACGGACCTTCTCCGCCACTCCGCTCCGCGATGGTCCCTGGTGGAGGCGATGAGGCTCGGCGACGTGCAAGCGCCCGAACGGAGGGAGCGCCACCTGGCTCGTTTGGGTTCGGCCGCCAGGGAGCTAGGGATTCCGTTCGATGCTCGAGAAGCGGAGCGGCTGTTGACGTCGCAAACCGGCGAGGCGGGTCAGAAACTCCGCCTCCTCCTGAAACCGGAAGGCCGCCTGAGCGCCGAAGCGACCGCGTCGGCCGTGCCCCCAGGCACGATCGACGCGGTGCTCGTCCCCGGCTCGGTACGCTCGAGCGACCGCTCGCTCTGGTACAAGACGACCGGCCGTCAGCTATTCCAGGACCTTCTCGAGGAGCACCCGGGATACGAAGTCCTCATGGGGAACGAGCGCGGCGAGGCGACGGAGTTCACCCGAGGAAGTTTGGTTGCGCGGATCGCCGGTAGGCTCGTCACGCCGGACCCGTCGTCGGGATGCCTCGCAGGCGTCACGGTCCGCCAGTGGGCGGACGAGGGCCGGGTCGCCGTCGAAAGGGTGACGATCGACGACCTGCTCCATGCCGACGGCGTCTGGTTCGCCAACGCCGTCGTCGGGTTGCGTCCCGTCCGACTCCACGAACCGACGGGCAAGGTCCTGCTCAAGCCGGACGAATACAGCCCGTTCGACGGAAGTTCCCTTACTGCTTGACCAGGACCGTGTCCTGCTTCATCGTTCCGGTGAGCGAGAGCGTCAGCTTTCCATCCTGGAACTTGTAGGCGTATTGGGTGACGTTGCCCGCCTCGTCCTTCACGAGGAACCGTTCCGGCGTGGCCAGCCACTGCCCCTTGGAATCGATTTTCATCGTATTGCCCATGGCGGTCGCGACTCCCTGATAGCGATAGTCGCCGCTGTCCTGGAAAACGTAGCTGGATTGGCCTTTCTCCACCTTCCAACTGCCGACGAACCGGGGGTCCTTCTCGCCCTCGAACGCAACCGTGGGCTTCTCAGAGACCTGCTCGTCCTCGCCCGTATCGACGCAGCCTGCCAAGGTCGCGGCCACGGCGAGGCAGGCGATGAAACACTTCAAGATCTTCATATTCGCAAGTGAACGTTTGGGGGAGGGTAGGAATCCCTCCCCCCTCGGTTCTAGTTCCCTGAAGGCCTTGCCGCCTGTGGCGGCGCGTTCTGATTCATCTGCTGACTCATGGCCTGGCTCTGCTTCCGGGCAGCTTCCGCCTGGGCTCTCGCCTGCGGAGGCATATCCGTCGGCAATTGCTGCTGGGTGTTCGCCTGAACCGGAGTTCCTTCCTCCGTCTTCGAACATCCCATCGTCAAGCCCGCCACGATCAGCGTTACGAGTAGGTACCTCATCATCGTGCGAACGCCGAGCAGTAGCTGCCCGGATCGAACAGCCAGCTCCAATTCTCGTCTCGGTCCGACTCGTAGCCCTTGGCGTAAACGTGCTGGCACCAGTTGAAGCCTCCCTTCTTGACGTATTTGGCGTGTCCGTCGGCATAGCCTGCGTTCATTCCGCCGCTATAGCGATACCTCGGCATGGCGTATCCCTTGAACGTGTTCCAGCCTGGATCATTCGGGTCGCCGTCGTACTTCTCGCCGGAGTTGGGGCCTGTGAAGACCGGCGGCCAGTTCTCGCCGCCGAACCACCACCAGCTTGCCTCCTGGAAGTCGGATGCCGCGTTGGCCGCCTTGTTGATGCCGGTCGTCCAAGTCGATGCGATTTGGGCTGGAGCGTCGAGCCCTGCCACGGCCACGGAGGGCATCGGGCTCGCTCCCGTCGGAGCGCCGCCGCGGTCCGACTGGTCACACGTCCAAGATTGGACGCTGCCGCCCCACCAGTAGCAGAACCCGGGCATCAGGTTTCGATTGCTCGCATAGCCTCCGCGCGAGCCTTGGCCGGACAGGGCTGGGGTGTCCCAGATGCCGCCGACCGCGACCTGCACCCGATTGGTGCCGTCGTCGTAGGTCATGGTGCCGCTCTTCGAGTAGGGCATCACGGCTTCGCGCCAAGTGAAGGGGACGGTCCAGCTCCAGTTGGGCAGATCGTCGACGGGCCTCTTGTAGACCTGGCGAGGGAACATGTCGTCCGCGTCGCCCGCGTACATGTGCACGCCGAGGGCCATCTGTTTGGTATTGGATAGGTCGGCCGTCTTCTTGGCGGCTTCTTTGGCCTGGGCAAAGACGGGGAAAAGGATCGCTGCCAGGATGGCGATGATCGCGATGACGACGAGAAGCTCGATGAGCGTGAAGGCTCGCGTTTTCATGTATTTCCTTCCATTAAGAGGGCTGGGCGGAGTATAAGGTCCCGCCCCTGCCTGGACGATTTCGAGAGATGACGAGAGGGTGAAAAACGGGTCATCGGGCGGCACCTCCGAAGGTGACGCCGAAGCGGAGAAGGTCGAGCGTCGGCGCCGGGGTCAGGGTGGGCAGCAGCCGATGGATCGGCTGGGCGGCGTCTCCTCGGACGATCGCCTCGATGAGACCTCGGGAGCCGAGTTGGGCAAGCTTGTCCATCTCTACCCCCTGGTAGGCGAGCGCCTGCCCGAACATGAGGGTGAAGAAGAGGGAGGCGATGCCCGCCGCGCCGATGCCCCCGGGTTCCAGGCTGAGCCGCTGCCCCACCTGGGCGAGCGCAGTCTCGAGCGCTTGCCAGGCCGCGTTGCCCGACCCGATGACGAAGCCCGTCGGCCGCTCGTGGGCCGGCATCGCCAGCCACTCCTGGATGGTCGCCTCGTTCGGCTCGACGAGGTCCTCGTGCTCTCCGAACAAGCGGGAGTCCGGGTCCGACCCCAACGACCGTCGGTGGCCTTCGACGAACCCTTCGCGCAGAGCGCGCACGTAGGCGTCGTCGTGCGGGAAGCCCAGGTAGGCGAGGCGCCGGTGCCCGAGGCTTGTCAGATGCGCCACGGCCTGGGCCATCATGCCCTCGTGGTTGAAGTCGACCTGGCACCAGCGCGGATGCCGGTCCTCGTGCCGGCCTTTCACCAGAAAGGTGATGCCGAGCTTTTCGAGAAGGAGCCCCTGCTCCTCGGTATCCTGTTCCCGGCCCCAGAGGACGACGGCGTCGCAGGCGCGCGTGCTGGCAAGCCGCAGCAGGTGCTCGAGCACCTGCTCCTGGGAGGCGAAATTCGCGACCGAAAGCCCGAACTCGGAGGCTTGAAGCCCTTCGGACAGGGCGTCGACAAGCCCGCTATAGGTGAGCCGATAGGTGAACCCTTCCAGACGGCGGTAAACCAGTGCGACGGTACCGGTCCGTCCCCGGCTCAACGCCTGGGCGGCGGCGCTCGGTTGGTAGTTAAGCTCGAGGGCGGCCTGCAGGATTCGGGAGCGGGTTTCATCCGAGGCCCATACGTTCGGACGACGGTTCAGCACCCCCGAAACGAGTGCGGGAGAGAGTTGCAGGTGGTCCGCGATGTCCTTCAGGCGGGTGCGCATCATTCACCGGTGAAT
>DASWVS010000289.1:0-9433 GCA_036401135.1 Fimbriimonas sp. | reverse complement strand
TTCGCAGAAATCGTGCCTTCACACTCATCGAACTGCTCGTGGTCATCGCGATCATCGCCATCCTGGCAGCGATCCTCTTCCCCGTCTTCGCGCAGGCGAAAGTCGCGGCCAAGAAGGCTTCGGACCTCAGCAACATCAAGCAGATCGGCATCGCGACGATCATGTACACGACCGATTTCGACGACCGGTACATGTACGCGGATATGTATCCGCCCAGCGCCGCCGACTTCTACGGCAACATGTACCGGTGGTCGAGCTCCATCGTGATCGGTCCCTACATGAAGAACGCGGACCTGTTCCAGAGCCCGCTCGATCCCTCCTACGTGCCGGATATCGAGGGATGGTCCT
The DNA here is from genome assembly GCA_036401135.1 of Fimbriimonas sp. Lineage (GTDB taxonomy): Bacteria > Armatimonadota > Fimbriimonadia > Fimbriimonadales > Fimbriimonadaceae > Fimbriimonas. The sequence goes on along the minus strand of DASWVS010000289.1, from coordinate 9,085 downwards.
GGATGCTTCCCTCCCCGGGTCGCACGGCGAAGCCGATCTCCTACATGGCGAACGCGCTCTTCAACGGCCTTGAGGACGCTTTTCCGCCTGAGGTGACCAGCTATCGGAGCCCCATCGCCCCCGGCTCCTATTGGAACGGCGGAAGCGACGACGCGATCACGCCGCTCATCCCCTCTGCCACGACCACGGAGTCCTCGAACCCAGCCTCGCTGATTGTGTTCGTCCCCGGCGCCCAGGAGTCCTACGACTGGATCGGCTGCGGCCGCACGCATCTCAACACCGAGACGATCGCCGGATGCTGGAACGAGGACCTGTTCTCGGGATGGCACGCCCAGGCGCTCGCCATGGGTTCCTGGTTCGGCGCCCCCGACGCCCTGATGGCCAAAGGTTGGAGGAAGGCGGGCAACCAGGCGAACATGTCCTTCTCGGACAGCCACGTCAAGTCGATGCAGCCGGGCGGGCTGCTGCTCGGCCCGATCGAGCTGAACCCGAAGTACTTCCTGGTGAACTCCGAGGGATTCTAGCCATGGGTCTCCGAAACCTGCTCGTCGTTCTGGTGGCAGCCGTCGCTCTCGGCGGCTGCGGCCAAAGGGACGACGGCGTGAAAGCCGAGGACCGCCGGCAGCTCGCCGATGTGAATACGCTGGCGATGAAGGTGGGAGGCGACTTCGACAAGCTGACGCCGGAGGAGCAAAAGCCCATCCTCGCCATGGCGCACGGAGACGAGGAGCGGGCCCGACGGCTCTGCTTCCTCATCGCGAATCCCCCGAACAAGCCGAGAGGGGGCCTGCCGGGTCCGGGAGGTCCTCCCGGAGGTCGGTAGACCGCCCCGCCCCTCCGCCGCCTTTGCTCGCGGAGGGGCGTGTGCTGTGACCCGTCCCACCACAGCGAACACCTGATGGAGCATAATGTAGGGACAAATGAGCAACCTTCGTGTGCTCGTTCCCCCCGTTTCCAGCGACCTCGCGACGGGGGTGCTGACGGGTGGGCCGGTATCGGAAGACGTTCGAACGATTCGGGACCTCAAAGGGGTCTTCTTTGACGAGAATGCACGTTCCGAGCGATCGCAGGATGAGGTCGTCTATCGGGTTCTGTCCTACCAGCCGGTTCCCCAAGGGACTTCCGGGGGGCTTTTTTTCGGCACGACTTTCGTTTCGCCGGGCTCGGTCGGTGAGGAATGCTTCATGACGAAGGGGCATTTTCATGCCAAGGCCGAGGCTTCCGAATACTACTGGGGTGTTTTGGGCGAGGGACTGCTGCTGCTGATGGATAGGGATCGATCATTGAAGGTGGAGAAGGTCGCTCGAGGCTCGGTGCATTTCATTCCCGCCTTTACCGCCCATCGGCTGGTGAACACCGGCGCGGAGACGCTCGCGGTCGGCGCCTGCTGGCCTGCGGACGCCGGCCACGACTACGAGGCGATCGCGCGGGACGGATTCGGCGTCCGTGTGCTGAAGGGGCAGGTTCTCCGGGAGGAGGGCCGATGATCTCTTCCCCTCTCGACCGAAGCATGCCGGTGCCGCTCCACGAGCAGGTCGAGCAATATCTGCGCCGGCTGATCGTCGACCCGTCCTATCAGCGCGGCGAGCTTCTCCCGGACGAGATCAGCATCGCCCAGTCGCTGGGGGTGAGCCGCAACACGGTTCGCGCGGGCATGAGCCGCCTGATCCAGGACGGCCTCATCGAGAGGCGCGCCGGCGTCGGCACCCGCGTCGTCCACCGCAACCTGCGGACCGACATCAAGGCCTGGCACTCCTTCACCAAGGAGCTCCAGGACAAGGGGATCGCCGTCCAAACCTTCAAGATCGAGACCAAGGTCGTCTCGGCGAGCAAGGACGTCGGCCTGCGCCTGCACCTGAGGCGCGGCACCCGAGTTTTGCGGCTCGACCGCGTTCGAGGGTGGGACGACGAGCCGGTGGTGTACTTCCGCTCCTACCTGCACCCCAGGCTGCTCCTCGCTCCGGACATGGACTTCACTCTGCCGCTCTACACGGTGATCGAGCGAACGTCGGGGATCACCGCCGACCATGCCCGCGAGGAATTGACCGCCATCGTCCCCTTGCCCCGGATCCTAAGGGAACTAGCCGTCGAGGCGAGCACGCCGCTCCTGCTTCGGCGCCGCCTCGTCTTCGATCCCGCGCACCGTCCGATCGAGTTCTCCGAGATCCACTACCGCAGCGACCGCTTCACCCTCACGCTCGATACCCGGAGCGGCGCCTAGTGGCGCTTCTCGCCTGCGACCTCGGCGGAACCTCTATCAAACTGGGCATCGTTCGCGAAGGGGAGGTCGTCGCGCGCGCGTCGCTGCCCTCCGGCGCGGGGGCCGGCCTGGGTGCGCGGCTTCCCGCGATCGCCGATCGGTGGCGCTCCATGACGGCGGGGGAATCCCTCGAGGGGATCAGCGTCGCCTTCCCCAGCATCGTCGATCCCTCCGGTCGGATCACTTCCGACATCGGCAAATACCCGGACGCCATGGGCCTCGACCTAAAGGAGTGGGCACGGGCCGAGTTCGGACTGCCGCTCGCGATCGACAACGACGCCCGCATGGCGGCGATCGGCGAGTGGCGCTACGGCGCGGGCAAGGGATACGACGACCTCGTGATGGTCACCCTCGGAACCGGGATCGGAACGAGCGTGATCATTGAAGGCAAGGTGCTGCGAGGGAGACACGGCCAGGCCGGTTGCCTCGGCGGTCACCTCGTGCTCCGGTACGACGGGCACCCCTGCTCCTGCGGGAGTATCGGATGCGCCGAGGCGGAGGCTTCGACCTCGGTATTGCACCGCATGGCCCGTGACGAAGCCGACTGCGGCGGGAGCACTCTCGTTCCCCCCCTCGACTACGAGAAGGTTTTCCATGAGGCGGCACAGGGAGATCCTTGCGCCGCTTCGCTGAGAGATCGCAGCATCCGGGCCTGGTCCGCTCTGGCGGTCAGTTTGATCCACGCGTACGATCCCGAAGTCATAGTGGTGGGCGGCGGCGTCGCAAACGCCGGCGACTGGCTGCTTCGGTCGATCCAGGAGTATACGGACCGGCACGCGTGGACGCCCTGGGGCAAGGTCCGCGTCTTGCGTTCCCGGCTGGGGGACGACGCGGCCCTCGTCGCCGGGGAGTGGTTGTTCCAAGAGAGACAAGGATGAGACAGAGACACTCGAGCTACGACAAGCGCCCTTTCGTCCCCGCTCCCTACGAGGCGGGATCCTACCGCGAGGGATGGGATGCGATCGCCCAGACGCTTCGGGAAGCCGAAGGCCGGGTGATTGTCGTCGAGTGTTATCCCGGCGTCGACGAAGCCGAGGTGCTTTGCGAACTACGCCGTAAGATCCGCCCTTCGCTGGAGATCGAGGTGCGCAGCCTGCTCAAGGATCCCGCCGAGATCGACCGGTTGGTGGGTCCCTACCTGGGAGGGGACGACCCTGTGTTCGGGTTCATGACGAACCTGGAGCTTCCCGACTTCTTCGATGCCGCGCAGGTTGAAAACGCCCGACGAACCATCGAGAGCGCTCAGGGCCGCGTCCTGGTCGTCGGATGCGGAGCGACGCTCGTCCACCCGGGCGACGTTCTGGTCTACGCCGACCTCGCACGCTGGGAGGCCCAGCTGCGGTTCCGCCGGAACGAGTCGGCGAACCTCGGCTCCGACGATTCCGACCTCGCCTGGAACCTGCAGTACAAGCGCGCCTTCTTCGTCGACTGGCGCGTCGCCGACCAGTGGAAGAAGCCCCTCATGGACCGGTGGCACTTCCTGCTCGATACTAATGATCGGGCGCATCCGAAACTCGTTTCGGGCGAAGCGGTCCGGCGGGGTCTGGAGCGTTGTACCCGCCGTCCGTTCCGCGTCGTCCCGTTCTTCGATCCCGCTCCGTGGGGAGGGCAGTGGATGAAGGAGGTGTGCGACCTCGATCCCAAGGTGCCGAACTACGGATGGTGTTTCGACTGTGTCCCCGAGGAGAACTCCCTCCTCCTCGGATTTGGCGACGGACGCGTCGAGATCCCTTCGATCGACCTCGTGTTCCGCCATCCGCGAGAACTGCTGGGCGAGAGCGTGTATCGCCGGTTCGGCGACGAGTTCCCGATCCGGTTCGACTTCCTCGACACGGTCGAGGGGGGCAACCTGTCGTTCCAGGTCCATCCGACGAAGGAATACATCCGCGAGGCGTTCGGCATGGCGTACACCCAGGACGAGAGCTACTACATGCTGGACGCGGAGCCCGACGCGACCGTCTACCTGGGCACCCGCACCGGGATCGAACCAGAGGAGATGCTGCAGGCTTTGGAGGCCGCCCAGGAGGGGGACGCTCCCTTCGACGCGGATCGGTTCGCCAACCGATGGCCGGCGAAAAAGCACGACCACTTCCTGATTCCCGCGGGGACGGTCCATTGTTCCGGCCGGAACGCCATGGTTCTCGAGATCAGCGCCACGCCGTACATCTTCACGTTCAAACTTTGGGACTGGGGACGCCTGGGACTCGACGGGAAACCCCGCCCGATCTACCTCGAACATGGACGGAAGGTCATCGACTGGACCCACGACACCGAATGGACGCGTGAAAACCTGATCAACCGGTTCGAACGGGTCGCCGAAGGGGACGGTTGGATCGAAGAGCGCACGGGGCTTTACGAGAGCGAGTTCATCGAGACGCGGCGCCATTGGTTCACGAAGCCGGTCCCGCACCACACCGAGGGAGGGGTGAACGTTCTGAACCTCGTCGAGGGCGAGGAGGCGGTGGTGGAGGGCGACTTCGAGCCGTTCACCGTCCATTACGCCGAGACGTTCATCGTCCCCGCCGCCGTCGGGCCATATACCATCCGGCCGGTCGGCGGGACTCCGATGGCGACTATGAAGGCGTTCGTGAGGCCATGAGCGAGGATCGCGCGATCCCCGACGAGAAGCCGCCGGTGGGCCGAGTGGAACGTCCGTGGGGCCGCTTCGAGCAATACGCGCACAACCGGCCGGTGACGGTGAGCCTGATGACGGTCCAGCCCGGGCAGCGTCTGAGTCTGCAGTCCCATCGCGGACGGGCCGAGCTCTGGATCGTCCTCGACGCCGGGGCGGAGGTCCAGATCGACGACGAGGTTCGCGTCTGCCGCATGAACGAGGAGCTCTGGATCCCGGCGGGCTCGCGACACCGGCTGGGATGCCCGGGGGATCAGCCGGTGAGGGTGCTCGAGGTCGCCTTCGGCGACTGGCAACAGGCGGACATCCAGCGCTACGACGACGACTACGCGCGTCCCGAGAAGGGAGAAGCCTGACCGCCTACAGCGGTTTTTCCGTCGCTTCCTGCACCAACAGCTTCCCCACCGGCATCGACGCCACTTCGTGGGCCCGCCAGCACGCCGCCGTATGGTCTCGCTCGACCGGGATCAGGCCAGGCTCGGCGTGGCACTTCTCGTAGCGAAGAGGGCAACGCGGCGCAAAGGCGCATCCCTCGGGGAGGCGGCCGAAGTCGGGCGGATGGCCGCCGATCGCCTCGAGACGGTCCTTCCCGACTTGGGGAAGGGCGTTCAGGAGCGCGCGCGTGTAGGGCATGCTCGCCTGCCGCAGCACCTTTTCCGCCGGCCCGGTCTCGACGATCCGGCCGGCGTAGAACACCGCGATCCGCTGGGCGATCGATGCGATGGCTCCGATGTCGTGCGAGATCAGCATCACCGCCGTCCCCTGCGTTTCCTGCAGCTCCTTCAGCAGCCTCAGAATCTGCGCCTGCAGGGTCACGTCGAGCGCGGTGGTCGGCTCGTCGGCGATCAAGACCTTCGGACGGCATGCGAACGCCATCGCGATGACGACGCGCTGCCGCTGCCCGCCCGACATCTGATGCGGGTACTTGCGGGCGGAGTCGGCGGGAGCGGGAACTCCCACCTTCCCCAGCATCTCGACGCTCCGCAGCCACGCCTCCTTCTTGTTCATCCCCTGGTGGAGCCGCAGGGCTTCGGCGATCTGGTCGCCCACCTTCATCATCGGGTTCAGGCTCGTGAACGGGTCCTGCATGACGAGGGCGATCTGTTCGCCCCGGACCTTGCGCATATCTCTCTCGCGCAGCCCGACCAGTTCGCGCCCCTCGAGCTGGATGCTTCCCGCGGTGACCTTGCCGGGAGGGATCAGCATGCCCATGATCGCAAAACCGGTCATCGACTTACCACAGCCGGATTCGCCGACCACGCCGAGGGTCTGGCCGGCCTCCAGGTCGAAATCCACGCCTCGGAGGATCCGGGTCGGTCCGAAGGATACTTCGAGGTTTCGCACGCTCAGAACGGGCACGGAACATTATGGTGCAAGCGCCACGGACGGATCCCGAAGGTCCGGTAAAGTCGATCCATGGCCCTTCGAAACCCGCTGTCGGTGCTGACGACGGAGCAGCTGGACCGGATGCACGCGTCGGCCCTCCGCATCTTGGAGACCGTGGGGATCCACGTGGAGAGGGACGATGTGCGGGAGGAGATCGCAACCCGTCCCGGCTTCCGGCTCGTCGACGGCCGCATCCGGATCGCTCCCGAGCGGATCGAAGCCATCCGAAAACCGTCGCTCCCACCCTTCGAGGTTCAGCAAGACCCGGCGTCCCTGCACTTCTCGGTTGACAACCGAATGGCGTGGATCGCCGAGCCAGACGGCCGAACGCTGCGCGCGATGACGCGGGACGACGTGGTCCGCGGCACGAAGTTGATCCACGTCCTCCACGCCAAAGGCCTGATCGGCAGCACTCCCGGCCCGCCCCAGGATGTTCCGATCCGGCGGCAGCCTCTCGAGCAGTACCTGATCGCGGCCGAGTTCTCTCCGGGCGGCGGATCGACCCAGGTGACGGACCTCTGGACCGCGGAGGTCGTGCGCGAGATGGACCGGGTCTACGGGCGGGAGTTCGCCACCTCCGTCTGGTGCCCGAGCCCGCTCGTTCTCGGCGGTCCCGAACTCGACATCCTCTGGAGGTTCCGGGACGAGCTCAAGTGGTTCCTCGTCGGCACGATGCCGAACATGGGCATCAGCGGCCCTTGCGACCTGATGGGGGTCTACGCGCTTTCGATCGCGGAGTCGCTGGGAGGCGTCGCCATCCTCCTGGAACTGCTGCCGGGCCGTCAGTGGGGCATCCACCCGCACCCGGAGCCCGCCGACCTGAGGAGCGGCGCCATGACCATGGGCAGCCCGGAATGGGAGCTTCTCGACCTGATGACCCGTGACGTCCTCCGATACTATGCCCAGGAGTGGAACTGGAAGTTCCTCCTGACCGGTTCGAGCGTCCCGGACGCACAGGCGGCGGCGGAAAAGGCGGTCAGCGCCACGTCCGGAATGCTCGCCGGGTTCGACTACTTCGGAAACGTTGGCCAACTCGCGTGCGACGAGATCTACAGCCCCGCCCAGCTCATGATCGACATCGAGATCGTCGAGCACGCGTACCGCGCCACACGCCAGCCCGAGCCGGCAGTTCCGCTCGAAGACCTCGCCGACATCGTCTCGGAGATCGTCGAGGAAGGGATGCTCTTCGCCGAGCACGAATCGACGATATCCGCGATCCGCAAGGTCTACGGCCCGCAGGGGCTGTTCTACCGAGCGCCGCGCGGACAGTGGCTGGCGGCGGGCTCGCCGGACCTGCGGGCCGAAGCCGAGGCAGAGGCGAACCGGTTGGCGGACAGCCTCGAGTGGGAACCGCCCCAGGAGATCCTGGGGCAGCTTCGGAAGATCGCCGACGCAGCTACTTAGCTTCGCTCGTGCGGGCTTTCGCCTGCTTCACGTGGCCGTCCAGGAAGAGGAAGTTCGGCCGATCGTCGTGCGCCGTGGTCGGGACTCGGTCCCGGCCGACCCCGACGAAATCGTCCTCGAGATACGAGGCCGTGGTCGGGTTCTCCACCTGGCTGTAGTTGAGCTGGAGCAGATCGTTGAACGTGTGGCGCCGGAGCCACTCCGAATGGGCGTAGCTGGTCGTTCGGTGGTCGACCCGGCTGACATCCTCAAGCCCCTTGTGAACCATCGCGAAGGGATCGTCCGTGCAGAAGAACACGGACGAGGACTTCGTATAGGGCATGAGCGAAGCCTGCCAGGGCGAGTGCGATTCCGGGGTGAGCATCACGCCCTTGTCGGCAGCGAAGTTGAGGAAGGGCGGGATGCTGTCGTCGTAGTCGGCGACGTAGAGCATGACGCTCTTGCCGATCTGGTCGAGGTTGGTCGCGCAACGGACAACCTTTGCCCGCCCCTTGCTGGTACCGAGCATGCTCATCACGGCACCTGCCAGCGTGACCACGACGCCGACCACCGTCAGCACCTCGATCATCGTAAAGCCTCTTCTCGGATAGCCTCTCATGGGTTTACCTAGCGGCAGCAATCTTGCTGAACCGGTTCTGCATGATACCGCCGCCCCGTGGAGGGGGTTGGGATAAGGTCCTGGTGTTTTTTCCTGTGCAGTGGTGTTTTTTCATCTACAATGCTCTGGCAATGGCGGCCGGCCTTTCTCGCTATAATCGCAACGATGTCACCGACGATTCGTGTTGTTGTTGCCGATGATGAGCAGGGGTACCGCAAAGCGCTGGAGAGGACCCTGGCGCTCGCCCCGGAGGTGGAGGTCGTCGCCGTGTGCCGAGACGGGCAGGAGGCCCTCGACGCCTGCCTCGCCGATCCGCCCGACGTGCTCCTGACCGATATCAACATGCCGCGACTGAGCGGCATCGAATTGACCCGAAGGCTCCTCAAACAGGAGAAAGGGGTCGCCATCGTGATCCTCACCGTCAAGGAGGACGACGACACCGTCTACGAGGCGTTCCGCGCCGGCGCCCTCGGCTACCTGCTGAAGACTTCCACTCCCCAGGACGTCGTGGAAGCCATCCGCCTCGCCGAGCGCGGAGAGGCCAAGATCACCCCGCGCATCGCCACCAAGGTGCTCGAGGACTTCCGCCGCGTGAAGGAGGAGGAGGAGATCGACGACTCGGAGATGTACGTCCTGAGCGACCGCGAAAGCGAGATCCTCGACCTGGTGGCACAAGGCCTGCGCAACAAGGAGATCGCGCAGAAGCTCTCGATCGCGGAGAAGACGGTCAAGAACCACGTGAGCAACATCCTCAAAGCCCTGCAGGTGAACAGCAGGACCGAGGCGGCGATGAAGGCGGTGAAGG
>DASWVS010000288.1:0-2931 GCA_036401135.1 Fimbriimonas sp. | reverse complement strand
CGCCACGCGGGTGATCATCTAGCCCGGCGCGACCTCGCAGACACAGCAGGGCGCGATGGGGCGGCTGAGTCAGCGCGCGCGCCGGTAGTGCATGGCGACCGCGCCGCAGCGGAGCGGCTTCGCCGAGACCAGCTCGAGCCGTCGCGTGCTGGGCAGCCCGCTCTGGTACAGGGTCGGGCCGTGGCCGGCGATCCTGGGGTGGACGAGGAACCTGTACTCGTCGATCAGATCCAGCCGGTCCAGCTCGGTCGCGAGCTTGCCGCTGCCGAGGAGCACGCCGGCCGGGGTCTCGTCCTTGAGCTTCTGCACGGCCGTGCGCAGGTCGCTGGCGATGTGGTGGCTGTTGGTCCACGGGAAGTCCTTCCGCGTCGACGACACCACGTACTTGGGCTTGGCCTCGAGCCTGACCGCCCACTCGCGCATCGCCGGCGGCGCCTCCACGTCTCCGCGGGCGACCGCCGGCCAGAAGCTCTCCATCATCTCGTAGGTGACGCGGCCCCACAGCATCGCCCCGCCTTCGTCCATGAGGCGGGTGAAGAAGACGTGTGTCTCGTCGTCGGCAATACCTTCCTGGTGGTCGACGCAGCCGTCCAGGGTGACGTTGATGCTGAAGGTCAGGAGTCCCATGCGGCGAGTCTAACACTCGTGGTGATGGAACGGCAGGCCGTCGCTGAACTTGTCGCTGGGGATGTGCGCCAGGAGGGCTGCGGCGACGTAGTGCGATGAGGGTGACGCAGCAACGTCCGGCATTATCACCGTAGGAGAACCCCGGCTGCCGCTGGAGCGCATCGAGGTACAGGCGGGCCTTCTCCAGTAGGTCGAAGGCTGTCTGGGGGATTGACGTCAATGAACGTCGCGCCAACGGCCCCTCTGCGCTCGATCGCCTCCTTCTCCTCCGCTGATACGATGAGCGCTACGAGCCAACCGTCGACGCGGAAGAAGTGGGCATCCGGCGAGATGGCTCTCGGGTCTAATGTCAGCTTCGTCACCTGCCGATACTGCCCGGCGATGTCAGCTCGGTGGTCCTGCTCGGTCCACTTTGTGAACTCGGACCGATTCTCATCGAGGCAACTAACAACGCGAAGGGCGTTGAGCACTTGCAGCCCGGTTTGGCGGGCGATCTCAACCGGAAGGCATGGCTTGCACGTCGTGGCCCGCGATCGCGCTCACTTCGTGAGTGAGCAGGCGCGTCGCGACAGGCACCGCGAAGCTCGTCAGGCTAAAATCGAGAACAAGACCGGGCGAGTCAATTCTGCCGACAGTTTCTCATCGTTCTCGCACGAGCTCTACGTTTTGCGGAGCGAAAAAGGGGCCTCGTCCGTGGCTTCGTGGACCGCGAGGGAATCCCCGAACCACAACGCGTATCCCCTACCTGCCTGGCGTTCGTAGCGCAGGATCGTGCCCCGCATCGGTCGATTCCCGCAGGTAGAACCCCTCGACAACTCGGACAGGCTCACCGGGAGGTGTCCGCGGTCTTTGCGGTACTGGGCGAGGGCCGCGCGGACATCCTCCCCACGATGCACACAATCGTTACTGGCCGCTTGGCTCGAGCGGCCTCCGCCGAGGTAGCCCACCATGAGTGCGCCTATAGGACGAAGATCGAACCGAGCAAGCGCCGCACGGCACCCGGTCCACTCGTCGCAGCGGACAACCTCGTCTTTGCATGTCGGATGTTTCCCGACGACTCCCCGTCGTTCAGGCGCCAGCGGCTGCGCTCTCGGTCCGGTGTGATATTTCGAACCCCAAGTTCCAACACTTCGTGTAAACAGGCGCCTCTCCTTGGGAGGATGCATGCACCGAAAAGTCCTGCTTCTCATAGTGACACTTGGATTTCTGACCTCCGCTTGCGCGGGCAAAGAGGGCCCCGCAGGAGCGGCGGGAACGCCTGGCGAAAAGGGCGATCCCGGCGAAAGCGGTGAGCCCGGCCAGCCTGGCGATCCTGGAGAGCCCGGCGAACCCGGCGAACCCGGGGAGCCTGGGGAGCCTGGGGAGCCGGGAGATCTGCCCACAATACGGGCGCCAATCGTCCATTCGGTGCTTCCTGGCGTCGTGTCGGAGAAGACCCGGGTCACGATCCGTGGCGAGTTTCTTTCCCCCAATGCTCAGGTCTGGGTCGACGGAGGCCAGGGCACCATCGTCTCCGCTTCGGCGACGGAGCTGGTCGTGACTGGGCTCGCGTCGGAAGTCCATGCGGTTCGAAGCGCCTCCCTCGCGGTGAGGACCGACGCGGGCTTCAGCAACCCCCACGAGATCCAGCTCGTCCCGAGGGGCTACACCCGCTCGTTCGAGTATGCGAATCCGAGGAACATCCGAGACGCCGTGGTCATGGAGGCGAACGGCGAGGGCTTCCTATGGCTGATCGATGGGGACCAGGGGCTCCTTCGCCTCGACCTCGCGACAGGGATCCTCGAGCGGGTCTCGAAGGGAACCGAGCTGGAGTCGGCGGTCGCCATCGCCGAAGACGGGAACGGGCGCCTCGTCGTGGCAACGGACCCGAGCTCGAGCGGTCGGAGTGGAACGCCCCGCCTTTTCGAGATCAAGGACGGACGACCAGTTCTGCTGTTCGCGGGGAGCGACGTCGAGGACGTCCGCTCCATGGCTTTCGGCCCAGAGGGCGAGCTTTACCTCGCCAGCGGCTTCGACATCCACCGTCTGAACCCCGACGGCTCGTTCATCTCCGGCTGGTACCAGCAGCCCAGCGAGTTCTCCGCCATCGCCGCCGGTGACGACCGCCTCTTCTTTGGGACGTGGCCGTCGGAGATCGGCTCGCTCGCCTACGACGATCCCACGTCCTACAAGACGGTCGTGGACCCGTTGTACGACGGAGGGCGCTTCTCCTATCGAGATGGGAGCATCTACTGGTCGTGCGACGACGTCTGTCGATACGATCTCGCGACCGAGGATGTCGAGTCCATCGCGGTGGCGAACGGC
>DASWVS010000287.1:0-3387 GCA_036401135.1 Fimbriimonas sp. | reverse complement strand
ACGTTGTCGAGCGCGACCTTGTTCTTCGGCGAATCCGCACGAAGGAACTGGACATCGTCGATCCCGACCAGGCGCAGGGTCACGCCATCCCGCACGACGAAGGGCCGCCGCCACGACTTCACGATGAAGGCGATGGACTTTTCGACCTTGCGCGGAGGGTCCAGCTTGATTTCGGTCAGGTCGCCGCTGTCGGGCAGAACCGCTCTCACCGGGTTCGCCATGTCGCCGTCGATCACGATGTCGAGGTCCTTGATCGTCGAGTAGTTCGTGTTGTTCCAAACGTTGATCTGTCGGATCGTCTCCGGGCGCCGGGCGCCAAACTCGAGCCTCAGGTTCCCGTTCTCAGGGATCCAAAGCTGTCGGATCGTCCGCCAGGAGTCGCTGTTGAGCAGTCCGTTGACGAAGTTGTACGGATCGTCGTCGCTGAAGGTCGGCTTGTACTCCAGCGGGCTTTCCGGGCCGCCAGGCATCCGGAAGAAAGGAGCCGCGTCGTCGCTCCCAACGACGTAGCTGTAGACGTGCTCGCTGAGCCAGTAGTCGCCGTGCATGATCTCGACCGGGCTGTAGAACGAGAGGTCGCGGTTGCCCAACGTGCTCGCCAGCGGATGTTCGGGATGCTCGAGCGTCACCCGTTCGACGCGGAAGGGACGGATCGGATCGTCGATGCCGGTCAGCTTGTTGAACTCGGCAAGTCCATCCGGCTTGAGCCCAGAGAGCATGACCCAGCCGCCGGCGGCGGTGAACCGGTCGAGCGCCGTCCGGTGCAGGGAGAGCCACTCCAGGTTCGCCTTCGTCGCCTCGACGATGACCGCTCGGTGCTTCCCGCCGAAGGCCTGTTCAAGGCTCGGGGCTGCGGTCGCAGACAGCGCTCCCAGGCTCGGCACCTCGCCGACCGCGGCCGCCGTTCCGCTCGCCGGCTTATAGCTCGCATAGCTCTCCACGAGGTTTGCCAGGAGTTGGTCGGCCGCCGGCTCGATCCCGAGCTTGGCCCCGATCCTCAGCTGACTGAGCACCAGGACCCCCTTCCCCGCCGGGACCTCGAGCAAGGGGCTGTAGTTGAGGGCGTCCCCGGCTTGGACCAGGCATCGCGTCCCACCCGCCGGTTTGAGATACGCCTTTTTGAACGTTGGAAAATCGCCTGCCCAATCCTCCAGGTCGCCCTCGCCGAGGTTCCTGAAGACCGGCGAGACCGGCGCTTGGCTGAAGGCGTACCCGCCGACTTTGCCCGTCGCACGGACCGGGAACGGCAAGCCCGCCCCGGCAAGAGGAGTCTCCTGCTCGAGCACGATCACGCGGTTGCCGAGGCTGGCAAAGCCCAGAAGCGTCGGCCCGTAGGCTTCCTCGGGACCGAGCGTGTCGGGTCCAACGAGTAGAAGGCCCTTCTGTCTGCCCAATCCGGCGAGGCTCTCGAGAGCCGAGAACTTCACTCCTCGCGACGCCAGCCAGGGACCGATCCTGCCCGACCGATCATAAAGGAGGACCGAGCCTTTGGCGGCGACCTTCGCTGGCGCGGGGAGCACCGAAACCTTCAGATCGTCGACGAACGCGCCTTGCCCTTCCTGGGACACCTGCAGCCTCAAGACCGCATCCTGTCGGGCTTTGGCAGCCGGAGGGGAGACGCTGAGGCGGTACTCCTCGCCAAATCCGGGCTTGATCGAAAACCTTCGCTTGCCGCCGTCCGCCGGCCTGCCCTCCACCGACAGCGTCCACTCCAGGTCCACCGGCTTGTCGCTCAGGGTGTCGTTGAACACCTTCAGCAGGATCTCGTTCGCCCGGCCGCCGACCAGCCGATGGGCCCGCTTGCGGGGAAAGGCGGCCAGAGAGCTGAACGACTTCTCAGCTCCGGGAAGGCTGTCGACGCCAACCCACGGACAGATGCCTGCGACCTCCTGCCACCGGAACCCTTCGTTCAGCATCCGGGCGTACTTGGCAGCCCCTCGGTTGGCGAACTGTCGGCCTCGAAAGACTTCGTCCCCGCCGATCCAGGCCTGGTCCTCCAGCTTCCCGGCATAGAAGAACGTCTCTCCGAGGATAATCGGGCGGTTTCTGTCCCAGGGCCACCTCTTGCTGTGGTTCGCATATTCCCGAAACGTATAGGCGTTCTCCGGCTGGAACTGGATGTCGCCCTCCGGGTAGTGCGGACAGTCGATCGGCAGTTGCCCGTTCAGCGAGCCGCCCCCGTCCACCATCCACGGACGGGTCGGATCGATCGCCTGAGCCGATCGAATGATATCGAGCATCTTCGGCTCCGCCATCTCCGCCTGGCCGGTGTTCTGGGCGTTGATGTACATGAGCTCGTTCTCGGCCGAGTGAACGATCACCGACGGGTGGTTCCGGTACGCCTTCGCCACCTGCATCAGGTGCTCCCTGAAGTTCTCCCAGACAAGAGGGTTGTTCAGGTCGTAGGTGATGAACATTCCGTCGATGCAGGTGGAGAGGCGCCCGGGGACTCCGTTGCGGTCGGACCATGCGAGCTGCGCCTCGCGGTGCGGCTCGACGCCCGGCACCCGGTGGTCGTAGGCGAACCGATGGAACCGGTCGTTGCCCGCTTCATATTTCGCGAGCCATTCCTCCGGAGTCGACGCGCCCTGCACGTCGACCCAGTTCCAGAAGTTGCGCGCAACCCCGTTGATGAGGATCTTCTTGCCGTCGGTCCGGATCTCCCGGTACCCGAACGGCTGTTCGTGCACGTCGATGACTTTGCCCGCCTGGAGCAAAGTTGTGCGGAGCTTGTACATGGCGGCGTTCCGGACCGGCCACCAGAGTTTGGGATTCGTCCAAGCGGCGCTTTGGGACAGTCTCGTCGACTTGCCCGGCGCGATGCTCTGGGTTTCAACGTCGGCGAAGCGGAACTCGGCAGCGCCGCCGTCCAGAGGCACCACCTCCTGCCGGACTATGACCGAAACCGGTTTATCGCCCGTGTTGAGGATCTCGGTCGACGGGTTGATTGTCCACGGTTCGACGAAGGTCGCCACCTTCACGTCGGTTGTATACACGTCGCCGGTCCCGATCAGCGTCACCGGGTTCACCAGGCCGATCCAGGTCCCGTCGCCCTCGCCCTTCGACGAGGGATAGATCGGGGCCACCCACCGGGCGTAACGCAGGAACCCCTCCTCCCGGGGCAGGTTTCGGGTTTTGAGCAACCCGTCCGGTTCGGCGACGTCCCTCGCGTAGTACGGCCCCTTCACGACGAGCGCGATCTCGTTCACGCCCGGCTTCACCGCCCGGGAGATGTCGAGGTCCCAGGGCACCAGCACGCCTTTGTGGCCCCCCATGTAGGTTCCATTCACGAAGACGCTGGCGATCCAGTTCGTTCCGCCGAAGTGCAAGCCAAACCCCTTGGGCCCCTTCGGCACCTCCACCGTGGTGCGGTAGACAAGGCGGCTC
>DASWVS010000286.1:0-2878 GCA_036401135.1 Fimbriimonas sp. | reverse complement strand
GTAAAGGCCGAGGTAGTCGTGGGCGGCCGCCGATCTGACCGCCACGTGCTCCGGGTTGAAGGTCTGGATCACCACGTCGCCCGGCGCGTCGCCGCGTCCCGCGCGCCCGGCTACCTGCGAGAGTAGCTGGAAGGTGCGCTCCGAGGATCGGAAATCGGGGATGTTGAGGCTCACGTCGGCGGCGATCACGCCGACCAGGGTGACGTTGGGAAAGTCGAGCCCCTTGGCGACCATCTGGGTTCCCACGAGCATCTGGATGTCGCCGCTGCGGAAGCCGGCGAGCGTGTCTTCGAGCACGCCCCTCCTCCGGGCGACGTCCCGGTCCAAGCGCGCGACGGCCGCATCCGGGAAGAACCCCTTCACCGCCTCCTCCACCTTCTCCGTCCCGACTCCGAACGGGTTCAGCCGCAATCCGCCGCACTGGGGGCAGGCATCGGGCGGCGCCTGATGGAAGCCGCAGTGGTGGCACCGAAGGCGGTGGTCGCGACGGTGGTAGGAGAGCGACACCGCGCAGTTCGGGCACTTCATCTGGTGGCCGCAGTCCCGGCAGATGAGGAAGGGCGCGTACGCGCGCCGGTTCAGGAACAGGATCACCTGGCGGTTCTGCTCGAGCGTCGCGTGGATGCGGTCGAAGAGGTCCTGCGCGAGGATGGAGGGCTTTCCGAACCGGTACCCCTCCGTCAGATCGTCCACGAAAACCTGCGGAAGCTTCGCCGAGCTGACCGCCCGCGCGGGGAGGCTCAGCAGCGAGAGCCGTTCCTGGTCGGCAAGATAGAAGCTCTCGAGCGAAGGGGTCGCGCTACCGAGCACGACGGGGCAGCGGTGGCGCTTTCCCAGGAACATCGCGAGCGAGCGGGCGTGGTACCTGGGCGCCTGCTCCTGCTTGTACGCCGCCTCGTGCTCCTCGTCCACGATCACCAGGCCCAGGTCGTTGAGCGGAGCGAAAAGAGCGCTCCGCGCCCCCGCCACGACGCACGCCTCACCATCACGGATCCGCATCCAGTTCTGCAGCCTCTCCTTCGCGGGCAGGTCGGAATGGAGCACCGCCACCGTCTTCCCAAACCGTTCCCGCAGCTGCGCGATCACCTGCGCGGCGAGCGCGATCTCGGGCACGAGGTAAAGGACCTGCCGCCCCAGCGTCAGCGCCTCGGCCGCCGCCCGGAGGTAAACCTCCGTCTTCCCGCTGCCGGTGACGCCGTAAAGGAGGAAGCCGCGGTGCTCCTGGCTCTCGACCGCGTCGGCGATGGCTTCGATCGCCAGCGTCTGCGCGTCGTTGGGAGCGGGAGGCTTGGTCAGGCTCGGCGCGTTCCACTCGACCGGGACCAGCAGCTCCGCGTCGATCAGCGCTTTCACCGTCGTCTCGGTCACTCCGGCGAGGGCCTTGATCTCGGCGAGCGTCAACGCCCCGCGCTCCGACCCCTGCAGACGCATGAGCACCAGCGCCTGGGCGGGCTTCTTCTTCCCTTCCTTCTTCAGGAACGCCTCGACCCTTTCGCCGTCGGCGTTCAGCCGGAGGAGCGGCTCGATCTTCCGGCGTTCGGCGAACGGCAGGACGCGCAGACGTTCCTCGACCAGCCCGCGCGCCTTGAGGGCCCGCAGCACCCGTTGGTAGTTCGCGGGAATCTTTTTGCCGGCGCCTTCGCTCAGTCCGTCCTTTTTCTCCGACACCACGCGGAGCACTTCCTGTTGGAGAGGGGTCAGCGGGTGCTCCGTCGGGGACGTGAGGCTGAACTCCTTCTCCCTTTCGGCGAGGGTCCAGGTGGTCGACAACCTCTCGCGCACTCCTGGAGGCGACGCCGGGCTCAGCGCGACGGCGAGGGGGCAGAGGTACTCCTCGGCGACGTGCCTGGCCAACTCGACCACGGCCTCCGGCATCCGCAGCCCTTCGACTTTCATCTCCAACGGCTTGAGCGCGTCGAGCCCGAAACCGAGGTCCGCCTCCGAAGCCTCGTACACCTGGGTGACGAATCCCATCACCGGCCGTCCGGCAAGGGAAACGAACACGGCGTCGCCTGCCACGACGCCGCCGCTCGCCCGATAGGTATAAACTGCCTCCGACCCGCCGGATCGCGGATCGATGGCGACATCGGCGACCCAGGCGGTGGACATTGGGTTAGGATACCGAGGGCAACCAACCGAGCGGGATCAGAATCCTCGAGCGCAGTGCCAACGTATCCCCCTAGAGCCGCATCATGACATCGTTCTCGGACCGTTACACCCGCACCGCGTTCCAACTGCTGGTTCTGATCCTTCTCGTCCTCGGTTTCCTCGTCGTCCTGCCGTTCGTTCCGGCGATCCTGTGGGCAACGGTCCTGAGCATCCTGCTGTATCCGGTCTACCGCCAGTGGCAGCTATGGCTGGGGCGAAAACCCCTGTTCGCCAACGGACGCGCCGACACGGGGGCGGCCTTCTTCGCCACGATGGCTGCGCTCGTCATCATCATCATCCCGTTCCTGCTGATCGGCGCAGGCATCTACCAGCAGGCGCACAACCTGGTCGGGGAGATCGCGGAGACGAGCGGCCAGCCGCCCAAGAAGCTCTCGCTGGATTCGGTGCTGAAGTATGTGGACCAGGTCGCTCAGCCGGTTGCGCAGCGGTTGGGGGTTCGGAACATGAGCGTCGCGGACTATGTCCGGGACAACCGCAAGGAGATCGTCCAAGGGATGAGGGCGCCGCTCACGAAAGGGGCAAAGGAGATCGCCATGACCGCCCTCACCTTGGTGATCGCATTGCTGACGATGTTCTTCATGCTGAGGGATGGCGGACGGATGAAAGAGCCGACCCTGGACCTGGTGCCGCTGCCCCGAGAAAAGACCGAAGCGATCCTCAAGCGAGCCGTCGACACCGTTTGGGCGGTTTTCGTGTGCACCGTTCTGGT
>DASWVS010000285.1:0-2217 GCA_036401135.1 Fimbriimonas sp. | reverse complement strand
GTTCGACGAATCCGTGTTGAACTTCCCGGACTACCTCGTCTGCGACCTCGATCCGAACGTCGAGGACAAGCCGCTCGAACGGGTTCGGGAGGTAGCCATGCGGCTCAAGCGGATCTTCGACGAGCAGAGCCTGCAGAGCTTCGTCAAGACCAGCGGCAAGCGCGGCCTCCACGTCTACGTCCCCCTGTCCCGGAAGCACGGATACGACCACGTCCGCCTGTTCGCCGAGGAGATCGGCCGACGCCTCATGGAAGAGATGCCCGAAGACGTGACGATGGAGCTGTCCCTCGACAAACGGCCCAAGAAGGTCTTCTTCGACTACAGCATCAACTCGCAGGCCAAGACGCTCGCCTGCGCCCTGTCGCCCCGCGGCGACCCCCGCGGCACCGTCTCCTTCCCGCTCTCGTGGGACGCGCTCGACAAGGCGCAGCCCAAGGACTTCACGATCGCCAACGCGCCGCGCATCCTCGCCGAGCGGGGAGACCCTTGGGAGGGCCTCCTTCAGCATTGCCAGGAGCTGCCGCGCGCCTACATCGGTTAGCGGCCCGGCCTACAGCATCGGCAGGAAAACGCCGCCGACGACCGATCGCGCCTGGAAGGACATCTGCTCGGCGGTTTTGGTGTCGAACCAGTCCGACAGCGCCACCCGGTCCTCCGTCTCGTTGCAGAACCGCAGCAAGGGCTTCACCATCGCCTGGAAGTCCTCCTCCCGCTCGGCAAGCGTGGCCGTCCAAACGCACCAGTCGAGCTTCGTGTAGTCCTTCCGACTGTCCAGCGGGAGCCCGTACTTCTCGATCTTGCCGAGGTAGTAGGAGACCTCCTGCCGATAAAGCTCGCTCGGGAACAGGTTCAGCCCCAGGAGACGGTCCCATACCAGGTTGTACTTCTGGCTCCACGTGCCCGGCTTGTCGAACGCGAGCCGCGTGTGGCCGCCGTCCTGGGCCAGTTCGAGCCATTTGCCAGCCATCTCCTCGGCCGCCTGCCGGTACGTCGCCCCTTTGTCTCCAGCCATCTTGCCGAACGCTCCGAGGGCGACGATCGCTTTGATCGAAAGGTTGGCGTTGTGGGCCATGTGCCCGGCGAAATCGTCGGTGCAAAGCTGGTTCTCGGGGTCGAGGCCGCACTCGATCAGGTACTCCGCCCACTGGGTCAGGACCTCCCAGTACGGCTCGGCGAACGACGTGCTCCCTTCCCGGAGGCACAGCGCCGAGACGAGGATGAGCATGTTGCCGCACTCCTCGACCGGCATCTGGTCGTGCTCGTCCCTCTCGCCGCCCCCGTAGACCTGCCCGTTCGCGAGCGGATACGTCCCGAGGTCGTGAGGCGCGAACGGGAACCGCCACCGTGGCGACTGGGCGTACTTCAGGATCGGTACGAGCTGCGCCTTCAGGAGCTCGGGGTTGAGGTAGAAGAACAACGGCGATCCAGGGTAGGTCACGTCGACCGTGGCGATGCAGCCGTTGCTGTCGTTCTCCTTGCTGAACATCATCAGCGTCCCATCGATGTCGGCGACGATGCAGTGCGCGGCGAGGCACTGCCGATACGCCAGCACCGCAAGCTGCGCGTACTCCTTTCCTCCCCGCCCCTCCAATTCCTCGGCGAGGAGCGTGTCGAAAGCGACGCTCGCCTTGCGGATGGCGGCGTATTCGGACGAAGCCTTCGCAAGGAGATCGTCGATCTGCTCCCCCTTCCTTCGCCAGAAGGGCGGAAGCTTCCGATGGAGGTACTCGACCGCAAACTCCTCGTCATAGGCGAGCATCACCAGACGGTGCGTCTCGTCCGCGCCGACCAGCCCCATCGACATCGACAGCGCCAGCACCGGCCACTCGTCGTTCGTCGCCCGCGGGAAACGCATGTCGTCGCTCAGCGGCAGGATCCCTTCTTTGGCAAAGCGCCTTCGAACGGCGTCCTGGCTCCCGATGATGCTCTCCGTGGTCGACATCGCCGGCGTCGACAGGAGCAGGGTCCCCCAGTCGATCCGGACTCGGTCGCCCTGTCGCTTCAGGACCGGTTGGTCGACCGACCGCAGCGCCAGGGTGTCGAGCCCCTGCACCTTGTGCCGCGAGGCGAAAACCCGTTCGCCCGAACTGTTCACGCACCACTCGCCCGTCACATCGACGTACGCCACCACGTCGTGCGCCTGTCCGTCCGTGGAGGAGGCCGTGAGGGTGAGGTAGGTCACCGGGCGCGTCAGGATGTCGAGGTTCTGGGGCAACA
>DASWVS010000284.1:0-3191 GCA_036401135.1 Fimbriimonas sp. | reverse complement strand
ACGACGACGCGAACCGCGCCCTGATGGGTGCGAACATGCAGCGCCAGGCAGTGCCGACGCTTCGGTCCGAACGGCCGATCGTGGGTACCGGCTACGAGCGCGTGGCGGCGGTCGACTCGGGGGCGGCGGTCATCGCTCGGCGCGCCGGACGCGTCGAGTACGTGACCTCGCAGGAGATCCGAATCCTGACGGAGGACGGCGAGATCGACCGGTACACGCTCATGCACATGGTGCAGAGCAACAAGTCGACCTGCTTCACCCACCGACCGGTCGTGGTTCCCGGCCAGCGCATCCTGGCAGGCGACCCGCTGGCGGACGGCCCCTGCTGCGACAGCGCCCAACTCGCCCTCGGCAAGAACGTGCTCGTGGCGTTCATGCCCTGGAACGGCTACAACTACGAGGACGCGATCCTGATCTCGGAGCGCATGGTGAAGGACGACGTGTATACGTCGATCCACATCGAGCGCCACGAGCAGGAGGCGGTCGACACCAAGCTCGGTCCCGAAGAGATCACGCGAGACATCCCGAACGTGGGTGAGGAAGCGCTGAAGGATCTGGACGAGAACGGCATCATCCGCATCGGCGCCGAGGTTCGACCCGAGGACATCCTCGTCGGAAAGGTCGCTCCCAAGGGGCAGGTCGAGATGACGGCGGAAGAGCGGTTGATCATCGCCATCTTCGGCAAGAAGGCGGAGGAAACGCGGGACGTCTCGCTCCGGCTGCCCCACGGCGAGAAGGGAACGATCATCGACGTCAAGGTCTTCAGCCGGTACAAGTACTACTGCCAGAACTGCAACCACGTCTACAAGGAGTCCAAGAAGCGGGAGCGTTTGAACTGCGACCGCTGCGAAGGGAACCTGATGCAGCTCCCCGGGGACGAACTCCCCGCGGGAACGAACATGACGGTCCAGGTCTACGTCGCCCAAAAGCGAAAGCTGATGGTCGGCGACAAGATGGCCGGGCGCCATGGCAACAAGGGCGTCATTTCGAAGGTTCTTCCGGCGGAGGACATGCCGTTCCTCGCGGACGGCACCCCGGTCGACATCGTGCTGAACCCGCTCGGCGTTCCCAGCCGAATGAACATCGGCCAGATCCTAGAAACGCACCTCGGTTACGTGGGGCGGCATCTGGGGCTCGAGTACAAGTGCCCGGCGTTCGAAGGGGCGACCGAAGGGGAGGTCCTCTCGGAAATGGAGCACCTCGCCGAGCACCTGCGCCGAACGGCCCTGCGGTCGTACGCGAACACCGAGCTCCTCTTGAACGTTCCGTTCGAGAAGGACGACGACCTGTCGACGATGCTCCAGAGAACGGAGCGCCGATTGCGCGAGCTGGGTGAGAACGGCCTTGAAAGGGTCAGCCGGATCCTGTCCGGCCCTCCCACGAGGACCACGGGAGAGCTTCTCGAAGTCGATCCCGAGGACTTCATTCCGGAAGAGGTCGAGGCGGAAGCCGGCGAAGAGCCGGTGGTCGCCGAGGACTCGGCCTACGAAGCGATGATCGAGGCGATCCGCCAGAACGTGTTCGTTCGGGCAGGCATCGAACCGGAGACGGCGAAGTCTTGGGTTCGTGACGGCCTGACCGGCGAACTCGTTCCGAACCCGATCACCGTCGGCATCATCTACATGCTGAAGCTGGAGCACCTCGCGGACGAAAAGATCCACGCGCGCTCCATCGGCCCGTACTCGCTCGTCACCCAGCAGCCGCTGGGAGGCAAGGCGCAGTTCGGAGGACAGCGGTTCGGCGAGATGGAAGTCTGGGCCTTGGAAGCGTACGGCGCCGCCTACACGCTCCAGGAACTGCTGACCATCAAGTCGGACGACGTGATGGGCCGCGTCAAGGCGTACGAGAGCATCGTCAAGGGAGAGACCCTGAGCGAGCCGGGGATTCCCGAATCGTTCAAGATTCTCGTCAACGAGCTCCGCTCGCTATGCCTCAAGGTCGCGGTCGAGGACAAAGGGAACAAGGAGCTTCCGTTGCGGGATCTCGACGAACTGGGCGGAGGCGACGACGGTCGACTTGCCCGAAGCGTCGGGTTCTTCAACTAGAGGGACGAACCACCTTGAGGGGGCGTCGGGTCCGTAAGGGCTCCGGCGCCCTCTTTTCGTTTGGGGACCCCTGCGAGAACAAGCGCCGTGGGCGGCGCGTCTGACGTGCGATGATCGAAGGACCCGGCACGCACACCGACAGCGACCACGACCGCGAAGTCCCGGAGGTCGACCTCCTCACCCCACTCTCGATCCGGTCCGTCACCCTGAGGAATCGGATCGCCATGGCGCCGATGTGCCAATACGTGGCCGAGGACGGATTCGCAACCGATTGGCACCTCGTGCACCTTGGGAGCCGGGCGTCCGGGGGTGCCGGGCTCGTGATGGTGGAGGCGACGGCGGTGACGCCCGAAGGACGAATCAGTCCGGCCGACGTCGGGATCTATACGGATCGGCACGCGGAGCCGCTTGCCCGGATCGCGCGCTTCGTGGAAAGCCAGGGCGCGGTGCCGGCGATCCAGCTCGCGCACGCGGGCCGAAAAGCCAGCAGCTCCGTTCCATGGGAGGGGAGGGCGGGCCTCTCGCCCGACGAAGGCGGCTGGGAGGTTGTCGGACCGAGCGCGGTCGCATTCGACGACCGCCATCCGCGACCCCGGGCATTGGACGCGCAAGGGATCGAACGGGTGGTCGAGGCGTTCGGGTCGGCGGCGCGCCGCGCCCTGCAGGCGGGCTACAAGGTCCTCGAGATCCACGCGGCCCACGGCTACCTTCTGCACGAGTTCCTCTCGCCCCTGAGCAATCGCCGGGACGACGAGTACGGCGGGAGCCTGGAGAACCGGATGCGGCTTCCGTTGCGCGTCGCCGAGACCGTTCGTGCCCTCACGGATCTGCCCGTCTTTGTCCGAATCTCGGCGACCGACTGGGCGGAGGGAGGTTGGGACATCGAACAGTCCGTCGAGTTCTGCCGACGGTTGGCGCTTCTCGAGATCGACTTGATCGACGTCTCCTCGGGCGGGCTGGTCCCTACGGCCAAGATTCCCGTGGCCAAAGGCTATCAGGTTCCGTTTGCCAAGCGCATCCGTGCCGAAAGCGGCATCATGACGGGAGCGGTGGGGCTGATCACCGAAACCATGCATGCGAACGAGATCGTCACCGGCGGGGACGCGGACCTCGTTTTCCTGGCGCGCGAGCTGCTGAGAGAGCCCT
>DASWVS010000283.1:0-1537 GCA_036401135.1 Fimbriimonas sp. | reverse complement strand
AGCCGCCAGCGGCGGAGAGACCGCTTCATGTAGGGGAAGGTAGGGCCGAATCGGCCGGCGGCACATCGGGAGAGCACCCACCCCCGCGGGCGTGGGTCGCGTAGGGGAAGGCCCTACGGCTCAGCCGATCTTGCTCCACGTCCCGCAGCGTGAGCTCGTGAAGCCATCGTCGCCCGGCAGAATCTCGACTATCGCGGAACCTTCCTCATTGTCATTCGCGAGGATGTCGCCCAGCTCTCCACTAAACCCCGATAGCCTCGCCCAGTAGCAGCTCGAACCGTTCGCGGAGCGCCAGGTCCCCGGTGCGATATCGATCCCGACGAAGTACGTCCCGTCTCCAAATGTGCCCGAAGGGTCGCTGGTGATCGGCGAAAGGTCGGCAGACCAACGTTCACATCGGGAGGAGTTGAAGCCCTTATCGGTCTCGGCGATTGTGACGATGGCCGGTCCGTCCGGGTTCTCGTTGGCGAGGATTTCGGCGAGGGTGCCGCCAAACCCGCTCAGGCGTTCCCAGTAGCACGAGTCGGACCCAGAGGGGGTTCGGTAGGTGCCGGCTGGTATGTCCGCTCCGACAATCTGCTTTCCGCCACCAAAGGAGAAGACGGCGGGCGTCGGTGTTGCAGTGGGAGGCGCCGGGGTTGGCGTGGGGATCGGGGTGTTTGTCGGCCCGGTAGTCGGCGTCGATGTTGGTGAGTCCGCCGTGCTGCCGGGATCCGCTGGGGAGGCACCATCCGGATCGCCTTCGTCTTGGATCGGGGCCGCACCAGCGGTCAGCTCTGGATCTTCGTCACCGACAGCGCCGGCGATCCCACCGATAACTATCAGGCCCAGGACAGCAAGCACCGGGCCCTTCCAGCGCCATCTCAGACCCCAGAATCGCCGTGAGGCATCCTGCACTTCGCCAAGGAAAGTACCACGCTCCGCCATCGCTCCCGCTCCTCTTCCTCAGAGTTCCCGGCGAGTGTGGAGCGCTGAAGCGTCATCAGGCGTCGCGGTACTCGGACAAGAGCGAAATTTATTCGCCCGCGCGCAGCAGCTCGGCGAGGGGGGCGAAGAGCGCGGGGCCAGCGGCCAGGAGCACCGGCGGCTCGAGCAATGGCGATTCGCCGACCACCCAGCCCGTCACACCGCCCGCTTCCCGCACGATGAGCGCCCCGGCGGCGTGGTCCCAGTGCTGGATGCCCTGTTCGAAGTAGCCGTCGAGCCGCCCGCAGGCAACGAAGCAGAGGTCGAGCGCAGCGGAGCCCGCGCGGCGGATATCGCGGATCTGCGGGAGGACGGACGCGACGAGGGCTGCCTGGTTGCGGCGCCGCTCGGTCGAGTAGCCAAAGCCGGTGCCGATGAGCGCGGTCGCGAGGTCGTCCTTGTCGCTGGTGCGAATGGAGCGGCCATCGAGCGTCGCCCCACGTCCCTTCGCAGCGGCGAAGGTTTCGCCGCGCGAGACATCGTGCACGACGCCGACGACCGTGTCGCCTTCGAATTCGATGGCGATCGAGACCGCGTAGGCCGGGAAGCCGTAGAGGAAGTTGGTCGTGCC
>DASWVS010000282.1:0-21489 GCA_036401135.1 Fimbriimonas sp. | reverse complement strand
TGATCTATGGGGTCATTCTCTGCAACGCCCGCGCGATGGGCGAGTTCGGCGGCGTGTCCGTCGTCTCCGGCCATATCCGAGGCATGACGAACACGCTGCCCCTCCACGTGGAGGTCCTCTACAACGAATACAACACCGTCGGTGCGTTCGCAGCCGCGGCGGTTCTGACCCTGCTCGCTCTCGTTACGCTGATATTGAAGGCGATGGTCGAGTGGAAGGCAGCCCAGTCCGAGACACTGCCCCTCGCCGGCGGAGGCAACCCATGAGTATCGAAGTTAAAAATGTCACTAAAGCTTTCGGGGCCTTCGTCGCCCTCGACAACGTCAGCCTGACCGTGCCCGCGGGAGGCCTCGTCGCCCTTCTCGGCCCGTCCGGCTCGGGAAAGACGACCCTCCTGCGGGTCATTGCGGGGATGGAGGAACCCGACACCGGCACGGTGCACTTTCACGGAGTCGACGCGACCAACCGGAAAGTCGCCGACCGACGGGTCGGCTTCGTGTTCCAGCACTACGCGCTCTTCCGGCATATGTCCGTGTTCGAGAACGTGGCGTTCGGGCTCCGGGTGCGGCCGCGACACCTCCGGCCTTCTAAACAGGAGATCAAGGAGCGGGTGCTCGAGTTGCTCCGCCTGGTTCAACTCGACGGAATGGCCCACCGGCTCCCGTCGCAGCTCTCGGGCGGCCAGCGGCAACGGGTCGCGCTGGCGAGGGCGCTGGCGGTGGAACCCCAGGTGCTGCTGCTCGACGAGCCGTTCGGCGCGCTCGACGCCAAGGTCCGGCAGGAGCTCCGCCGATGGCTGCGGAGGCTGCACGACGAGCTTCACATCACCTCCGTCTTCGTGACCCACGACCAGGAAGAGGCGCTCGAGGTCGCGGACAGCGTGGTCGTGATGAACCAGGGTCGGATCGAGCAGATCGGCACGCCGGAAGAGGTCTACGACCGACCTTCCACCTCCTTCGTCTACCAGTTCCTTGGGCAGATCAACCTCTTCGAGGGTCGCGCCCGCGAAGGTCGGGTCGAACTGGCGGGGCTGGGCAGCATCCCCGAAGACAAGTTCGCGAACGGCGAGGAGGTCGTGGGCTACGTGCGCCCGCACGACTTCGAGATCCACCGTCCGGCGGCGGACCCCGAGGGGTTCACGGCGATCGTCGAGCGTTCGCACATCGTCGGTCCGATCGTGCGGATCGAGTTGCAGCGGACCGACACCTCCGAGCGGTTGGAGGCGGAGATCTCGCGGGAGCGGTACGACGACCTGGCGATCCGGAATGGAGACGAGGTCGAGGTCAAGCCGAAGCGGCTGGCGCTGTTTTCCCGGGGATAGCCCGGGCGTAGTAAACTACGCCTCCCCCATGAGCACGACGCTGTCCTTTCCGATACGTAGCGACCGGCTTTCGATGAACGTACAGGCGACCGAGCACCTGCTCCACCGCCAGACGGAATATCAGACGATCGATATCTACCAGACGGAGGTTTTCGGACGGACCCTCCTGCTCGACGGGCACATCCAGCTGACGGAGTTCGACGAGCGGTCGTACCACGAGGCGCTGGTGCAGGTCCCGCTGCTGTCGATCGCCGCTCCGAGGAACGCCCTGATCGTGGGGGGCGGCGACGGCGGGGTGCTCCGCGAGATTTGCCGCCACGCGTCGATCCGCGCGATCGACATGGTCGAAATCGACCGGGGCGTGATCGAGGCGAGCAAGGAGCACCTTCCATTCCTCAGCGCCGGCGCCTTCGAAGATCCCCGCCTGAACCTCGTGGTCGGAGACGCATTCCCGTTCGTGAAGCAGGCGGATCGGAAGTACGACCTGATCGTGATCGACGCCACCGACGTCTATGAGGAGGAGGAGGGCGAGCTGAGCGAGATGCTCTTCACGTCCGAGTTCTACGAGGACTGCCGGAACGCGCTCTCGCCCAAGGGCATCGTCGTGACCCAGGCGGACAACCTGGTTTTCTGCCCCTACTCGATGGAGGCGATCCTGAAGGAGTTCACGAAGGTGTTCCAGCGGACGGGGCGGTACCAGGCGCTGGTGCCTTCGTTCGGCGGCTTCTCCGGCTACGTCTGGGGAAGCGTCGGGGCCGAGATCAGCACCCGCTGGTCCGCGCTCGACTCCTCCGGCCTCGAGCTTCGGTACCTGCGAGAGGAGACCTACAACCTGGCATTCCGCCCGCTGTCGTTCGGGTAGACGGATCGGGGCTTGGGAACCGAGAGTCACAAACCCGGATTTGGAGCGAGATCAGCCTCCACGCGCGGATTACGAAGCGCCTCGGGTGAAGCGGACGAGCTTCTCGTCGACGCCTGCCTTCTCGTTCAGGCGTCTCACCAGGCCGACCTGAGGGGCGTACCAGAGCGTCAACTCGCGCGTCCCGTCTTTCGCCTGGACCTTCAGGCAGTCGGCGAACCGTCCCGCCGGGGTCGTCAGCGTCTCGGTCCCGGCGTAGGCGTACTGCCAAGATCCCGCAGTTCGGGGTTCGGCGCCTTCCTGGGGGAAGACCGTTTCGACTTGCCAGCCGGAGGATTCGAGTTCCGGGCGGTTGCGTCTCCAGACCGAGTCCGCGGTCGCCAGCGCTTGGTAGGAGACGGTGCGGCCGGCGAAGACCTGCTCGAAGCGGGCCACGACGCCGCGTCCGCTGTCCCCCGCCGAGATGCAGCGGAGACGGTACCTCCCGGTGCCGGGACCCTCGACCGCGTACTCCCACTCCGATCCGGGGATGGTCGGGAACCAGGGGTTCGAGGCGATCGGCACCTCAGGCAGCGCGCCGTAGAGCCTCGCATCGAGCGCCGGGAGCGAAGGCGGCGGCGCCGAAGCTACCCCGCTCGCAACCGCCTGCTTCACCTCCTTCTCGATCGCCTCGACGCGCCCGCGGGGGCTCGGATGGCTTTGCAGGTACGGAGGAAGCTTGTTCCTCTTCTTTTCGTCCATTTTCGCGAAGAGCCGCATCGACTCGGCGGCGTCCGCCGGGTCGTATCCCGCCTTCACGTATAGGCCCACCGCATAGCGGTCGGCTTCCGATTCGTGCTGCCGGGTGTGCGACAGGCGGCTCAGATTGACGTAGATCGTTCCGATCAGGTCTCCCAGCAGCATGCCGAACAGGATGTCCCCCTGCGACTTTCGCGACTGGCGGACCCAGTGCCGGTTCGAAGCGTGCCCGATCTCGTGGGCGAGGACGAAGGCGAGCGCGTCGTCGTCGGGCACGCGCGCGATGAGTCCTTCGTAGACGGCGATGTAGCCGCCGGGCAGGCAGAAGGCGTTCACCGTCTCCTCGGCGACGACGACCACCTGGTAGGGGTACTCCTTCTCCGGCATCACCGCCAGCAGCGTGTCGAACACGCGGTTCACCCGCTGGATGTACGCCTGGTTCTTCGAGATCCTGCCGAAGGCGAGGAGGTCGTCGTAGGCTTCGCGCCCCAGTTCGATCTCCTTCTGTCGGTCGAGTCGGCCGAAGGGGCTCTGAGGAGCAGCGACGGAGGCGAGGGCGACGCCGCAAGCCAGGGCGAGCAGCCGTCTCATTCCGACGCCTCCCCGTACCACTTGGCATGGGCGGCCATGCTCTCGGCCGCCCCGGCGACGTCTCCCGTTCGGGTCAGCGCCTCGGCAAGGTCAAGGTTCGCTCTCGGATGCCTCGGATTCCGCTCGAGCACTTTGCGCAGCAGCCCGATGGCGGCCGCATCGTCCTTTTCGCGCATCGCGATCCGGGCCTGAAGGTGCGTCGCCTCGTTGAAGTCCGGATGCTGCCGAACGACCCGGTCCAGCTGCTGGGTAGCAAGGTTCGTCTGTCCTAGGTCTGTCAGCGCGTAGGCGAGGCCGTATCGCGCCAGATAGTCGTCCGGCTTCAATCGCAGCCGGCGAAGCGCGT
Source organism: Fimbriimonas sp. (assembly GCA_036401135.1). Taxonomy (GTDB): domain Bacteria; phylum Armatimonadota; class Fimbriimonadia; order Fimbriimonadales; family Fimbriimonadaceae; genus Fimbriimonas. The sequence goes on along the minus strand of DASWVS010000282.1, from coordinate 17,634 downwards.
CGAGCATCTGGAAGCATGCGTCGGCTTCTGAATAGGCGTACCCCGAGATCGCCACCCGGCTCGGGCTGAGGTAGCCGAACGTGAAGAGGTAGAAGCCCTCATTGACCTCCTGCCCCATGCGCCCGAGCTTGACCGACTGGCGCAGGGCTGCGATGACGGGGTCGTACTCGGGGCCGAAGGTTTCGTCTCCCGCATCGCGCGCGGTCTTCGCGTAGAGCAGGGCGACGTACTTGCTCCAGCCAAAGAAGTCTTTGGAGCCGCGCTTGGGGTCGTCGGCCTTGACCGCGGTTTTCGCCTCCTCGACCGCCTGGTCCAGGTTCTCGACCTCGGACTTCGAACCGAGTTGGAGCCCGGCCCAGGCGAGGTCGCGCGCCACGGCGACGGCTTTGGGATCCTCCGCCAACGCCGCCTTAAGCTTGGCCACGCCCTCTTCGTAGCGTCCGCGATCGATCAGGGCCCGGCCGTAGTCCGCCAGCGCGTTCGGGTCTTTCGGCTTCATCTCGAGCGCCTTTTCGACCTGAGCCATCCTCAGCGCTTCCCGGAACTCGGTCGCGTCGACCGTCCCCCCGGCGCTCGACCAGGCGGCCATGTCCTCGTTCACCTGGGCGGCCTTGTCCAGATCGCCCAGCTTGATATAGCTCATGCCCTGATAGGCGGGGACGGACGGATAGATCTTGTTCGCCCACTCCTTGCGCTTGTAGAGCTTGATCTCAGCCTCGGCCGCGTCGACGGCTTCGCGGTAATCCTTCGCCAGATAGAGTGCGCGGACATTGGCGAGGACGGCGAACGCCCTGTCCCTCTGCTCCGGCTTCTCCTCCTTCTTCACCCGTTCCAGCATGCGCGTGCTCGCGGCCTTCGCCGTAGCGTAGTCGCCGGAACGGAGGGCGAGATTGTAGGCGAACTGGAAGTCATGGTTGGTGCCGCCGTCAGCCACCAGTTTCTCGTAGGTGCGGAGGCTCGACACGGGGTCTTTCACGTATTCGGCAAACGCCGCCGCCCTCGCTTTGGCGACCTCTTCGGTGGGGGCGTCGGTCGCCACCTGGACGAGCAGACGCTTGCGCTGCCCTTCCATCGAGACGTCGAGCGAGCTTTCGGCGATGTAGACGGTGACGACCTCCGCCCGAACCCGCGCCTTCTTGTCCACGTCGAGCGTGATCGAGTACTGGCCGGGGGAGCCCTTGACGGGGTTCAGCTTGCGGTCGTCGCCTCCCCAGAGTCGGCTGACCGCCCTGACCTCCAGCTTCTTGTCCGGCTGGTTGTCGAAAGTCACGACCTTGGCGGTCAGGGTGAGCTTCTCCCCGGGGTGCGCGATCGGCGGTTGGGCGGCGGCTTCCGTAATCTTGACGACTCCCCATCCGCTCGCCATCGTCGATTCGTAAGGGGAACCTTCGCGGACGAGCAGTACCGGCTGCATCTGGATCGTGAACAGCTTCGCGTCGATCCACCGGGCATCGACAGGCCCCAGATAGGAGCGATAGCCCTCGGCCAGGACGCGCAGGTTGAGGCGGGTCACGTCCAACCGCTTCGTCGTGTTGGTCGCCCCACCCAACAGGACGCCGACGACGCCAGAGGTTAGCGCCCGACCGATGTCGAAGTTGTGCGAGATCCGCCCCAGGACCGCCTGCGCCTTGTACAGGCCGAGGCCGTCGGTGCGGGCGGTCGATCGGCCCGAATCGAGGAAACCACCGTCTTCGCCTTGAATCGAAATTTGTGCCTTAGGGATCGGTTTCCCGGTCTCGGCATCATAGACGCGGCCCTGGACGGCGCCCCAGTGGGTCGGCTCGGCAAGGTAGTCCTTTTTCGGGACGGATTTGGGCTGGGCCGGCACGACGGCAGGCAGAGCGCCCGAAGCCGCCAGGCAGAGGAACAGCCACGTCCTCCAACGCAATGAATCCATTGCTCTATCATAGGCTCGGATCTGCGCCGGATCCAAGTGATAAATAGCGCTTTATCTCACTTGATGCGTATAAGATGCGCCTTATTTAATTGTCTATTGCATTGACGAGCCTTCGCCATGCTCCAACCACCGGAGCTCCTCGGGGGCGAGCGCCAGGTCCAGCGCCTCGACGTTTTGGAACACGTTGTCGACGTTTCTCAGCCCGCAAAGGGCGAACATGCTGCCGGGCTGGTTCAGGACCCACGCCAGCGCGACCTGGGCGGGCGTCGCGCCGTACTTCCTTCCAAGTTCCGTCGCTCGCGACCGGCGTGCGCGGCTAGCCATATTGTCGTAGACCCGCTTCACATCGCCGTCATCCACGGAGGCGAAATACCCGCGAGCCATGCTGGACCATGCGAACAGGGGGAAGCCCGTCTCAGCGTGCCATTTCCTCCCGCCGTCGTCGATCGTATAGGCGTCCTTCCACATCGGCTCGTTCACCTTGGCCAGTGAGAGGTTCGGGTTGTTCAGCGAAAAGCCCTGCTTCCCCGTCCTTTGGGCGTACTCGTTCGCCTCTTGGATCCTCGTGTGGTGCCAGTTGGAGCCGCCGAACACGCCGATGAGACCCTCGTCCTTGGCCTCGTTCAGCCAGTCCACGATCTCTCCGACAGGGACCTCGGGATTGTCGCGGTGGAGCACGAAGAAGTCGGTGAAACCGACCCCGAGCCGCTCGTGGTTCGCTCGGAGGTCGTTGCGCAGGTCCTCGCGTGTGACGCGCAGACGGCCGCCGCCTGGGTGGCAGCCCTTGTCGAAGTGCATGACCTCGTTCCTGACCCCGCGGCTGCCGGTCCAGGCGCCAAGGATATTCGAGTTCGCGCCATACACGAAGGCGGAGTCGAAGCATCTGCCGCCGGCCTCCCAGTAGGCGTCGAGGGCCCGGAAGGACTCGCCCGGAGGCTGGGACATGAGGAAGTCGGTACCGCAGACGATGCGGGGGACCGGCTTGTCGAGGTGGGGGACGTTTCCGTACTTCACGCTTTCATCTCCGCTTCGAAGGTGAGGCCGACGCTTCGGCGCAGGGCGTCCAACGCTCTCATCTGCCCGAGCGTGTCGTCGAGGGTCACGTAGGGACACTCGCGCCGCTCGAAGAACTCGGCGACAGCGTCCGCCTCGTAGGCATAGAGTTGGTCGTTCGAGCCGCCGAGGTCGAACACCTCCGGCTCCGCTCCCCGCCGTCGAAGCGTCATCTTCGAGCCCTCGCTGACCTTCCAGGGGTTCTCGAGGTGGATCATGCCGCTCTCGCCGTAAACCCAGGCGTCGTTCCTCATGTCCACGTGCACGCCGGTACCGAAATGGGCGTTCATGCCTCCGGGAAACGCCATGCAGCCGGATCCGGTCTCGTCGTACCCCTTCTCCCCGATGCGGGCCGTATAGTGCAGGACGTCGGGCTCTTCGCCGGCCACGTAGCGCGAGAGCGACACGCAGTAGGTGCCGACGTCCATCAGCCCGCCCCCGCCGAGAGCGCCGTTGGCCCGGAAGTTGTCCCAGCCTTCGCGCCTTGCGTGAAAGCCGAACTCGCTGTTGACGTTCAGAGGCTTTCCGATCGCGCCCTCGCGGATCAGCTGTCCTAGCTTGATCGTCTGCGGGTGGCACCGATACATGAAGGCCTCCATGAAGAAGACGCCCGCCTTGCGCACCTCGGCCAGGGCGCGCTGCGCCTCGAGCGCGTTCAGGGTGAAGGGCTTTTCGCAGAGGATGCCCTTGCCGGCCTGCGCCGTGGCGATCGTGTGCTCCATGTGCAGGTGGTGCGGGGTGGCGATGTAGACCGCATCGACGTTCGGATCTCCGAGCAGGTCCGCATAGGAGCCGTGCGGCGTGCCGCCGAACTCAGAGGCGAACTTCATGGCGGACTCGATCGACCTCGAACCCACCGCCGCCAGTTCGCCCGTCTTCGAGACTCTCAGGCCGCCCCCGAACTGCCTGGCGATGCTCCCCGTTCCCAAAATGCCCCATCTCAGCTTCTCTGCCATGACGGCTCGTAGATTACCGCTGCACCAAGTAGACTCCACCCATGGTTCCCCTGCTCGAGTGCCGCAGCCTGTCGTGCGGCTACCACGGCCATCCCGTGCTCGAGAAAATCGACCTGGCCGTGTCGCCGGGGGAATCGGTCGCCCTGCTGGGCCCGAACGGGAGCGGGAAGTCGACCCTGCTGCGGACGGTTGGAAAGCTGATCCCACCGCTGGAGGGGAGCGCGCTTCTGGGAGGGGACGACGTCCGCGGGCTGAGCCACGAGGAGGTTGCCCGCCGGGTCGCGCACGTTCCCCAGGAGGAAGCGACCGACTTTCCGTTCCTCGTCCGCGAGATCGTCGGGATGGGCCGGATCCCGCATGCGAAGGGTCTGATGGACTCCCCCGAGGACATGAGGAAGACCGAGGAGGCGATGGCGACGGCCGACTGTGCGGACCTTGCCGAACGGCCGATCACCGAACTGAGCGGAGGAGAGCGCCAACGGGTTCTGATCGCCCGCGCGCTGGCGCAGGAGTCGCCGTTTATGCTGCTCGACGAGCCGACGTCGCACCTGGACGTCCGTCACCAGTTAGAGGTCGCCAGCCTGATCCGTCGCCTGACCGGGGTAGGACGCACGGTGCTGGCGGCGGTGCACGACCTAAACCTCGCCTCGTTTTTCGCCGATCGAGGGGTCCTGCTTCAAAACGGAACGGTCGCCCTCGATGCTCCCATGCGGGAGGTTCTCGAAAGCGACCGTCTCGACCGCGCGTACGGGGTCCGGTTCGTGCGCCAGACCGACGCCGAAGGGACTCTGCGGGTATTCGGGGTTCGCTAGCCTACTTGCGGGCCTCGTCGGCGTACCACTGGCCGGCGATGCTGGAGTCGCTCGGCTTCGGCTTTACGGTGAGGCCGGCGTTCGGGTTTTCGATCGACGGCGGGACGGCCTCGTCGGGCATCCCCATGGCCTTGGCCCGCGACATCGGGTTCGGCGGCCTCATCGCCGTTGGCTTCGCCTGCGACTGCTTCTTCAGGTCGGCGACGCTGGGGGTGTTGGTCCGGGGAGTGCCGGGTGCCGCCCCCTCGGACGCCTTCGGGGCTTCTGCCTGGTGGTCGTGGCCGTCGTCCTTGCTCGGCTTGTAGTTCATGCCGAAAACGACGCCGAGGCAGATGATGAGGATCGTGATCAGGAGAATAGGGCTGCTTCGTTTCTTCATGCGGAGACGCTCCCGCGGGTTACTATCATTATGGTTCGTAAGATCTATGGAAACGAACGGGTTGCCGGCCATCGCACTCGACGCCCGCCTGGTGTGCGGCACGAGCACCGGGGATAGCACGTACTGGACCGGCCTGCTCCACGGACTCGCCCGGATCGAACCTGAGGCGCGTTTCCTGCTTTTTACAAACGCCGCATCGCCGCCAGAGATTCCCGTGGCGGAAAACTTCCAGTGGGTCTGCCGGCCCGCCAGGTCGCCACGCTGGTGGAGCTACGTCCTCTTCCCCACGTTGGCGCGGCAGATGGGGGCAAGCGTCGTGCATACGCAGTACGCGCTGTCGCCGCTCGTCCGGCGCGGCGGCATCACGACCGTCCACGACGTTTCCTTCTTGATCGGGCCAGAGTGGTTCCGACGGAGAGACCGGATGCTCCTCCAACGGACGGTGCCGGCGGCGATCCGGCGCGCCTACCGGGTGATCGCCGTCTCGGAGACCTGCCGGGGCGAGATCGAGCGGTTCGTCCCTGCCGCCAAGGGCAAGACCGAAGTGACGTATAACGCCTGCCCTCCCTGGGTCGCGCGCCGCCCCCCCGAGGAGGCGCGCGCGAGGCTTCGGAAGGGGTTTGGGCTCGAGGGCCCTTACCTCCTGACGGTCGGCACCCGATGGCCGCGGAAGAACATGGAGCTTGCGGTCGCGGCGGCGGAATTGCTGCCGTCGGAGCTTCCGCATCGTTTGGTCGTCACGGGCAAAGCCGGGTGGGGCGGACAGGAGCCGGGATCCCGCGGGCTCGCGGTCGGCTACGTCTCCAACGAAACCCTGTGCGACCTCTACAGCGCCGCCGACCTGTACCTGGCGCCCTCTCGGCACGAGGGATTCGGGATTCCGCTCCTGGAGGCGTTCCGATGCGGCTGCCCCGTGATCTGCAGCGAAGGCGGAGCGATGCCGGAAGTCGCGGGCGACGCAGCGGCGGTGATGTCCGATTGGACGCCGGAGGGCTGGGCGCGGAGGATCGGGGAACTGCTCTCCGATTCGAGTAATCTTGACCATCTGCGACGACGGGGTTACGAGCGGGAGAAGCAGTTCTGCTGGGAATCCACCGCCCGCAAAACTTTCGAGATCTATATGGGAGCCCTCGGTTGATCGACCCGGAACTGCTGAAAATCCTTGCCAACCCGCTCGAGCCGGACCGGCCTCCTCTGCGGCAGGAGGGCGATTATCTGGTCTGCACGAAGACCGGGGTTGGGTTCCCGATCGTGGACGGCATTCCGCATCTCCTGCCCGAAGATGCGATTCCGGCAGAAAAGATGGAGGAGATCCTTCGTGGCTGAAGAGGGGATGAAGGTGCTGGTCCTTCATGGGCCGAACCTGAACATGACCGGTTTCCGCGAGCCGGACGTCTACGGCAAGAAGCCGCTCGAGGAGATGGACTCGGACCTCCGCGACGCGGCGAAGGAACTAGGGGTGGAGGTCCGGATCATGCAATCGAACACCGAAGGGATCCTGATCGACACCATCCAGGAGCACCGGCGGTGGGCGGACGGCATCGTGATCAATCCGGGCGGCCTCACCCACTACTCGATCTCGCTGCGGGACGCGCTGACGAGCGTTCGGCTGCCGGTGGTCGAGGTTCATCTGAGCAACGTGCACGCCCGGGAGGAGTTCCGCCGCCATTCGGTGATCTCTCCGATCACGATCGGGCAGATCGTCGGGTTTGGCGGATTCGGCTACATCCTCGCCCTGCGGGCGCTGCTGAACCTCGAGAAAGAGGTCGTGTAGGGGCGGCACCGCACGCCGCCCCTGTGGGCGGGGCTATCCCACCGTCAGCGTTCCGGTCCCTTGCACAGGCTCGTGCGTCTCGTCCCCCTCGAACTCCACCCTCAGCTCGTACGTGCCACCGGGCGTGCCCGCGGGGACGGTGTACTTGATCCCGCCTACTCCCAAGGCGTTGGTGGCACAGGTGCCAAGAGGCTCTCCGGCCAGGAACACCTTCAGCGTCCGACCGACGAGGGGGATACCTGAGCCATTGGTCAGCCGAGCGCCGAGGTTAAGGGTCTGCCCGGCGGAGGTGCTCTTCGGATACACCCTGAGGAACGAAGGGCCTTTCATCGCTTCCACCGGCGCGGTCCGGTAGCTGACGGCGTAGGTCTCGTCCCCACCGAAGCGGGCCTTGAGTCTGTGAGTGCCAACGGTCGTCCCTTCGGGCATGGTGTATGCAAGCCGGGCGATTCCGTTGCTGTTCGTCAATACCGCATCAGCCAGCAGTTGGTCGTCGAGGAAGAAGCGGATCGGCTTACCGGCGAGGGGTTTGAAGGTCTCGCGCTCCCCGAGGGTCGCAATGAAGACTGCCTTCATGCCTACAAAGCACTCGCTGGGGCGAAGAACCAGCTCCGTTGGGAGGAGGTTTTCCGTGACCTTCATCGTCGCGAAGTCGCTGCCCGTGCCGATTCCGAGGGAGCTGCCGGTGACGAAGATGCCGCCGAGGGCGTCGACCGCCAGTTCCGCCGCCTGGTCGTCGCCGCTCGCAGGCCCGTTGTAGCGCCATGCCCAGCGAAGGTTGCCCAGAGGGTCGTACCGGAGGAGCGCGTAGTTCAGGCCGTTGTTCCAGCCTTGGGAATAGCCGGCGACGGTGATGTTGCCTTCGGCATCGATGGCCAGGGCGTTTCCCCCGTCCTGGCCGCTCCCCGGACCGTCAAACCTCCGCTCCCAAAGCACGTTGCCGTCCGTGTCGTACTTGGCGGTCGCGATGTCGTCGTTGGTGACTTTGCCCCCGTTGGAGATTCCCGTCACGACGACGTTCCCTGAAGGGTCGACTTTCACCGAAAGCGCGGCATCCGTTCCATAGAAGGGGCCGGTATAACGCTTGCCCCACCGCTCTCTTCCAGCCGAGTTGTACTTGAGGGTGATGTAGTTGATGCTGCCGAGCCAGTCCATCGACTCGCCGGTCACGAACACGTTCCCACTCGCATCGATATCGATCGCATGGGCGGCGTCGTACCGGCCGTACGAGTTGTTGTACCGGGATCTCCAGAGCCGCGTTCCGGCCGGATCGTATTTGAAGGTGCAGTAGTCGATACCGTTGGCAGCGCCACCGAACGAGTAGCCGGTTACGTAGATGTTGCCGTCCGCATCGATGGCGATCGCACGGCCGGCATCGTCGTGGTCGGTGAGCCCGTTATAGCGGACCGTCCAGAGGTTGCCGCCGCCCGGGTCGTACTTGATCGTCGTGAAGTCGAGCGCTGTGTCGATGCCGACGTCCTGCCCGGTCACAACGACGTTCCCGAAAGGATCGACCGCGACCGCGCCTGGTGTATCGTCTCCGCCGCCCGGTCCGCTGTGGCGCGCCTCCCACAGCAGGTTTCCGTTCGGATCGTACTTGAGGGTGACGATGTCCATACCGTTCGCCTCGTCGGTAAAGGAGCTGCCGGTGACGACCACATTGCCGTCGACGTCCACGGCAACGTCAACCGCTTCGTCGCGTCCATGCCCGATCCCGTCGTACCTCCTCGTCCACAGGACCTTTCCGCGTGTGTCGTACTTGATCGTGAAGTAGTCGATGCCGCCGGGAGCGCGGTATGAGTAGCCGGTCACGATTAGGTTGCCGAGGGGATCGACCACGGTCGCCTTTGCCGCGTCCTCGCCGCTGTCGCCGTCGTATCGGCGGATCCATTCCAGGCTTGCAACCGGTTCGGCCGCCGGAGCCTGGGCCGGCATCCCGATGAGGCCTGTGGTGCAGATCGCAGCCAAAACCCATCGTCCGAGGCTTAGGGCGGCCTTGATGTCCATTCTTACTTTCGAGCGCATTCTGCCCTCCGAGCTATCTGCCCTGCACGGGGCTTCGGTCATGGCGGAGACGTGACTCCCCGCGAGAAGCCGATGGGGCCGGCAAGCGTGGCCGGTCCCGAAAAGCTAGCCCACCGTCAACGATCCAACTCCCTGCACCGGTTCGTGGCCTTCGTCTCCCGCGAACTCGAACCGCACTTCGTAACCGCCGGTCTGCGTTCCTTCGGGCACGGTGTATTGAGTGCCGCCCACGCCGAGAGAGTTCGTGAGGCACGTTCCGAGAAGCGTCCCTGCGAGAAGGATCTTCAGGCGCCTCCCGGGCAAGGGCGTGCCAGTGAAGTCGGTGAGACGGGCGCCGAGAACCAAAGTCTGTCCCGCTCCTGCCGACTTGCTGTAGACCCTGACCTTGGCTGGACCTTTCCTCACCTCGATCGGCTGCGTATGGAAGCTCATGGCATGGCCCTCGCCCCCGCCAAACCTCGCTTTGAGAGAGTGGGTCCCGACGCTTGTGCCCTCGGGGATCGTATAGAAGATCCGGGCCACGCCGTTCTCGCTCGTCAGGACGTCGTCGGCGATGATCTTGCCGTCGAAGAGGAACCTAACCGGCTTGCCGACGAGAGGCTGCAGAGTCTCCCGGTCCCGGAGCACGGCGGTGAAGGCGGCCTTCATCCCGACGAAGCAGTCGCTCGCTCGGAGGCCGAGTCGACTCGGTTGCGCTTTTCGCAACTTGAGGGTGAGAAAGTCGAAGGAGGGGCCGCTGGTCCACCCGTTGCCGGTTAGGAACACGTTGCCTTCGGGGTCTAGAGCGACGGCGACGGTCATGTCCGTGTTGCGGGCCTCCTCGTAGTGATATTCGAATTCCCAGAGCACGTTGCCCTTGGGGTCGAACATATAAGTGACGCTGTCCTGATAGGTAGCCTGCGTCTCGATGGTCGTCGTAAAGACCACGTTGCCCTGTGGATCCGCGACGATGGCACAAGGTATGGAGCGGCTATCGCCACCGCCCGGGAGAGATCGCTCCCAGATTTGGTTACCCCCTGAATCGTACTTGGCGATCGAATAACCGGAGGAACTGTGGCCGGCAACGAAGATGTCGCCATTCTTGTTCACCTCGATCTGGCTAACCTCGTCGATGCTGTAGCCGGAACTGTTGTAGCGTCGCCACCAGAGGAGCGTGCCGTCGGGCGCATACTTGAAGGTGCCGAAGTCGGTTTGATAGCCCTCCTCCATCACCTGGCCGGTGACGATCACATTGCCCTCAGGGTCGAACGCGACGTCGGTTCCCCAATCGAACCAGTTCGCGATGCCGTTGTAGCGCCGTTCCCAGAGAACGTTGCCGTCGGCGTCGAGTAGGACGGTAAGAATGTCGGCGTACGTATCGGTATTGATGGTGCCGGTCACGGCAACGTTGCCCGAGCTGTCCACCGCGATCGCCGCGCCGCTGCTCGTGGTGCCTTCGCCGCCGGAGTAGGAGCTCTCCCAGATCACGTCGCCACCCGGGTTGTACTTGATCGTCTCAACCGCGCCCTCGTACTTAGTGCCCGTGACGAAGATGTTTCCATCAGAGTCGATGGCAAGGCCATAGGTGTCGACTAGGTTGGGGTTGACCCAGAGGGTGTCACCGTTTGGATCAAGCTTCGCCATGCCGCACGGGGACCCGACGACCACGATGTCGCCGTTCTGATCGATTGCGGCAGCCTTGAATCCGTCGCTCACGGAGCCTGCGCTCCCGAACGGCTTCGTCCAGAGCTCGTTCCCATGGGTGTCGTATTTGACGATGGCGATGTCGGGATTCTCGGTACCGTACTGCGTTTCGTAGGTCTGACCCACGACGATCACATTCCCCTGAGGGTCCGCCCCGACGAAACGAGCTTCGTCCCTGCCGTTCAGCGGTCCGTTGAATCTCCTCACCCATGCAAGGTCCACCAAAGGCCCCGCGGCCGCGGCCGTCGGGGCGATGCCGACCAGGCCGAGGGCGAGCAGCGCGACCAGCGCTCTTCGGATGCCCCCTGCGATGCCAGAAACCATATTGCCCTCCTCTTCTGCGAGGGCATCCGCGCAAGAGACAGAACGTGCCGGAATGGACACCTGGCAGAAGTTAATGCACAAGTATTGTAACAGAAATGAATGGACGATTTGAAGCTTATTCCTTCACGGAAGGCGGCGCGGCGCCGGAAAGCCCGAGCCCGATTCGCGCACTCCCAGCAGGGGGAGATAACGATCGTTGCCTCGGCAGCCTCCACCCATCGAAAGTTCGACGCAAGGATCGACAGCTGCCGAGGCTCCATCGAACATACCGCGGCAGCTCGCTCCATGGATGCGGATATAGTGGGGCTATGAGGTTTGGCGTCATTGGGTGGGGGCTTCGGGGTGGATTGGCAGGACTGGCGCACCGGCCGGAGGAAGGGTTCGAAGTGGTCGCACTGGCGGACCCGAATCCTGAGAAGCACGAGCGGTTCCGAAAGCGCTTCGGCGAGAACGTGGCGTGTACTACCGACTACTGCGAGCTACTTACTATGGGGCTCGACGGCATCTTCGTGCTCTCGCCCGACTGGCTGCACGAGGAGCAGGCGGTCGCGTGTCTGGAGGCGGGGGTTCCGGTTTACCTCGAGAAACCGATGGCGATCACGGTCGAAGGGTGCGACCGGATTCTGGAGACGGCGAAGCGGACGGGAACCAAGCTCTATGTCGGCCACAACATGCGGCACTTCGGCGTCGTGCGGCAGATGAAGGAGTGGATCGACCAGGGCCTGATCGGCGAGGTCAAGACGGCCTGGTGCCGGCACTTCGTCTCGTACGGCGGGGACGCCTACTTCCGCGACTGGCACGCCGAGCAGGAGAAGACGACCGGCCTGCTGCTCCAGAAGGGGGCGCACGACATCGACGTCCTGCACTGGCTGTGCGGCGGATACGCGCGCCGGGTGACGGCGATGGGCAAGCTGATGGTTTACGGGAAGATCCAGGACCGACAGTCGGCGCCGGGAGAGATCGAGGTGGCATTCCGCGGCGTCTGGCCTCCCGATAACCTCGACAAGCTCAACCCGGTGGTGGACGTCGAGGATGTGAACATGGTGCTGATGGAGCTGGACAACGGGGTGCTTGCCAGCTACGAGCACTGCATGTTCAGCCCGGACGCCTGGCGGAACTACACCGTGATCGGCACCAAGGGGCGGATCGAGAACTTCGGCGACTCGCCGGGCTCGCTGATCCGGTGCTGGAACCGGTACCACGGCGGCTACTCCGAGACGGCGGATCTGGAAGTTCGGGCGCCGGAGTCGTCGGGAGGACACGGCGGCGCCGACGAGAAAACGGTCGGCGAGTTCCTCCGATACCTGCGCGAGGGGGGCGAGACGGACACCTCGCCGGTCGCCGCGCGAATGGCCGTCGCCGCCGGCGTCGCCGCGACCGAGTCGCTGCGCAACGGGTCGGCAGCGAGGGACGTGCGGTAGGCGCACACTGGGATGTCAGAATAGCGGCATGTCCCCCTTGAGTCAGCTAAGAGAGAAGATGCGCGAGGCGGAGGTGCCTGCGCTGCTGGTCAGCGATCCTACGAACGTCGGTTGGCTTACCGGATTCAGCGGCTCCTATGGGCGCGTCGTCGTCACGCCGGACCGTGCCGTGTTCGTCACCGACAGCCGCTACACCATCCAGGCGGGCGAGGAGGTTCGGGAGATGCCGGTGGCGTCGTTCTCGAACCCGAAGGATGGCGACGAGTTCCTGGCGGAGCAGGCGAAAGAGCTCGGGGTCACGACGCTCGGTTTCGACGCCTCCACGGTGACGTACGCCTGGTTCGAGAAGCTGCGGGACAAGTTCGCGGGAGTGGAGCTGACGCCGGCGAAGGACCTGTTCGCCTCCTTGCGGATGGTGAAGTCGGAGGGCGAGATCGACAAAGTCCGGCAGGCCTGCGGCGTCGCCGGCGCGGCGTGGGAGCACATCCAGCGAATGGTCCAGCCGGGCGTGACTGAGTACGACCTCATGCTCGACCTGGAGTTCTACATCCGGCGGCAGGGGGCGGGGGTTGCGTTCGACACGATCGTGGTCAGCGGCGAGCGGAGCGCTCGGCCTCACGGAAAGCCTTCCGAGAAGAAGCTGGAGGTCGGCGACTTCGTCACCTTCGACTTTGGAGCCACCATCGACGGCTACCACTCGGACATCACCCGCACGGTGGTGGTGGGCGAGGCGAGCGAACGTCACCGGGAGATCTACCGGCGGGTCCTGACGGCGCAGCTTGCGGCGCTGGACGCGATGAAGCCGGGAGTCGAAGCCAGGGAGATCGACCGCATCGCGCGCGAGAGCCTCGGCGACCTCGCCCCGCACTTCGGCCACGGGTTGGGACACGGGCTTGGAAAGGTCGTGCACGACGTGGGGCGACTGTCGCCGACGAGCGAGGAGGTCCTGGCGCCGGGACAGATTTGGACGGTGGAGCCGGGCGTCTACCTCGAAGGGTTCGGAGGAGTACGGATCGAGGACGACGTCCTGATCACGACGGACGGCATCGAGATCCTCACGAAGTCTCCGAAGGACCTGTTGGTCCTACCTCGGAAGTGAACCGGTTGCTGAGCATGGACCGGCTGGCGATCCGGCCGGACGGTCCGACACTCTCGCTCGCCCTGGGCCCGGGCGAGTCTCTCGCGATCGTGGGCCCGGGCGGATCAGGCAAGACGCGCCTTCTCCGAACGCTCGCCGGGTTCGAAAAGCCCCAACAGGGGACGCTCGAGATCAAGGGCGACGTCTTTCTTCCCCTACCGCTTCCGAGAAGGACGCGGCTCCAGTCGTTCGCGCAGCAGTTTCCGGAGCTGGGCGACCTCTTCGCCACGACCAGTCTCTGGGAAGCGCGCCAGACGCCGACGAACGAGCTGACGCCCTCGCTTGCCGCCGCCGCCGAGATCATGCCGGCGCTCGTCCGGACCCAAGGGATCGTGTTTCTGGACGGCCACCTCGACCGGCTCGACCCGTGGATGCTGGAGGCGTACAAGGCCCGGCTGCGCAAACAGGCCGCGAACGGCTTGTCGCTCGTCGCCACGACGAACCGGCCGGACCTGCTGGAAGGGTTCTCGCACCTGATCGTCATGCGGCGCCACGAAGCCCGGTTCTCTGGAACCTGCGAGGACCTTCTCCGTTACGGCGTAAGGCACGAGCTGCAGGTCGAAACGCAGCGCCAGCCGGGAGTGCGGGCGTTGGTGGAGCCGTTTGAGGCGACGGTCGAGGAGACGAACTACGGGCTGCGGATCTGGGCGAAGGAGGGCCAGGAGCTTGCGGCGCGGTTGATGCTCGAGGGATACGGCGACGTGCGGCTGGTGGTCCACCGGGCACCGAGTATCGTCGAAGCTCTGCAGGCGATCCCCTAGGTCCTGACGAGGACCCGCCCGGTCAGGTAGCGGTCGTCGGTCGTGGCGACGAACCGGAGGACCACCAGTTCGTCCACGTCCTCCAGGTGGTCGTCGACGGCCATCTCCCCGAAAACGTCGCCGGGCCACGCCGCGCGCAGGACGTCTTGGATCTCCTTGTGGCTGCTCGCCGGACCCATCCAGGCGCTCGTCACTTCGAGGAGCGGGTCCTTGCGGTTCGGCCGTTTCGCGCGTTCGACCAGAAGGTCGCCGATCCCGTTCAGAAAATCGACGAGGCGGCTCTGGACGGCGGCGACGTCCGCTTCGCGCAACGGGGAGAGGCGGGTAAGCGCCTCATGGCGCTTCTGTTCGAACTGGGGCTTGAGCAGGTGCGGCATCAGCTGGCCTGGGTCGCCGCCACCGAGTGCCGCGCGTGCCGCTCCACTGCGGCTTTGACAAGCCCCTGGAATAGCGGATGGGGACGGTTGGGACGGGATTTGAACTCCGGGTGGGCCTGGGTGGCGACGAAGTAGGGATGGGAGGGGATCTCGATCATCTCGACCAGCCGGTAGTCGGGCGAGACGCCGGAGATCTTCATCCCCTTCTCCTGGAGGATTTCGCGGTAGTCGTTGTTGACCTCGTACCGGTGCCGATGCCTCTCCTCGATCCGGTGGGTCCCGTACAGCGATGCGGCGATCGATCCGTGGACGATGTTGCAGGGGTAGGTGCCGAGCCGCATCGTGGCCCCCTTGTCGAGCACGTGCTTCTGCTCGGGCAGAAGGTGGATCACCGGGTAGGGCGGGTTCTCGACCATCTCCTCGGAGTTCGCGCCGACGAGCCCGCAGGCGTTCCGGGCGAACTCGATGACCGCCATCTGAAGGCCGAGGCAGATCCCGAAGAACGGAAGGCCGTTGTCCCGGGCGTAGCGGATCGCCTCGATCTTTCCTTCGATCCCGCGGCCGCCGAAGCCGGGTGCGACCACGAGGGCGTCGCAGCCTTTGAGGGTCTCCTCGGGAGGAGTGCCGTGCTCGAGGGCGTCGCTCTCGATCCAGCGGATGTTCACCTCGCTGTCGTTGGGGATACCCGCGTGCTTCAAAGCTTCGCCGATGGACTTGTAGGCGTCGCCGTTGCTCGTATACTTGCCGACCACCGCGATCGTCACCTCGTGGCGCGGGTTCTTAAGCGTGTCGACCAGCTTGACCCACCCCGCGTCGTTCGGTTCGCGCGGCTCGAGGCCCAGCCTCTCGAGGACGAAGTCCCCCAGCCCCGCCTCTTCGTACTGGAGCGGCACCTCGTAGATCGTCTCGACCGTCCGCGACTCGATCACCGCCTGGGGCGGGACGCCGCAGAACAGCGAGATCTTCTCGCGGACGTCGTGCGGCATCGTGACCTCGCTTCGGCAGACGAGGACGTCGGGGGCGATGCCGATGGCGCGGAGGCGCTCGACCGAGTGCTGCGTGGGCTTCGTCTTGACCTCGTTCCAGGGACCGACCGTCGGAACGAGGGTGACGTGGATGTAGAGCGTGTTCTGGATGCCGTGGTCGCCCCGCATCTGGCGGATCGCCTCGAGGAACGGAAGCGACTCGATGTCGCCGACGGTGCCCCCGATCTCGGCGATCACGACGTCGGCCTCCTGCTCCCGGCCAAGGTTCACGATCGCGTTCTTGATCTCGTTGGTAACGTGGGGGATCACCTGGACGGTGCCGCCCAGATAGTCGCCTCGGCGCTCTGCGGCGATGACCCGGCTGTAGACCTTGCCGGTGGTGACCGAAGAGCCGGCGGAGCAGTTGACGTCCATAAACCGCTCGTAGTGGCCCAGGTCGAGGTCCGTTTCGGCGCCGTCCTCGGTCACGAAGACCTCGCCATGCTGGAAGGGGTTCATCGTGCCGGCGTCGACGTTGATGTAGGGATCGAGCTTCATCGGGGCGACGGTGAAGCCCCGGTTCCGGAGGAGCCTTCCGAGGCTCGCGGTGGTGATCCCCTTTCCGATCGAACTAACGACTCCGCCGGTCACAAAGATGTACTTCGCCATACGCCAACCCCAGAAAACCCGCAACAAGCCGTGCGGACGCAACCGGCTCCGCTCAAAACCTACTGGGGGTTTTGACGATTATACAGCCGGTTTGGGCGCCCGAAGGCCTGTGAACCGATCGTTGCGCTGAAAGCCTGCCTAGAAGAGCCGGCCGATCCGAAACTGGAGCCGGTGCCTCCGCTCGGCGTCGGTCGACATACCGAGAAAGACCGGCCCGACCGGGGATTCGGCGAACCCTCCGAAGCTGAACGACCACCCCCGATAGATGCCTACGGGGAACCTCTCGACGCGGGCGTACTCCGCCCATGCGCCCAGCCTCAGGGTTCCGGCTGCGAGGCCCAGCGGAAGCTTGCCGACCTGGCGCATGTATCCGACCCCGCCGAGCGCGTATTTCTGGGCGAGCATCTCGTCGGGCGCGAACGCCGACATCTGGAACAGCCCGCCGAGGCGGAAGGGGATGGACGGGTCGGCGTCGTCGAAGACCGTTCCGGCACGGGCAAAGCTGAAGAACGAACCGTTGCCGACGGGGAGGAACCACGCGCCCGACCCTTGCAGACGGCGGACCCCCTGGCTTCCCGCGGGGGTTTCGAGATAGGCTCGGGCGTCCAGCGACGCGAGGGCTCCGCTCGTGGGGACCATTGCGCGGTCGAGGCCGTCGTACTTCAGGCGGAACGAGGCGAAGGACTCGGGTCCGTCGAAGGCCTCCAGGCTTGCATCCCCCTGCGATCGAAGAGTGCGGGCTTTGCCTGCGTCGAAGCTCAGGCGCGCCTCCATCCGGTTCCCGACGCTGAGCCCGAAGTCGATGCCTGCGCCCAGCGACTCGCGTCGGAGGGTGCCGGCCTTGCCATCGGTCCCATAGATCTCCCAGGGCTCCATCGAGGCCTGGAGACGCGCCGCCCCGAAGAAGCGTCCGGCCAAAGGGCGATAGATCTCGAGGTCGAGGGCGTTCCGGCTTCCGAGGTTCAGGTCCAGCCGGGCCTCCGAGCCGTACCCGACAGGGTCGTACCGCACGAGGCGCGCATTCAGGAAAGCCCGCGTGCCGAGGTACTCGCTCGCCTCGATCGAAGGGCTGAGGTAGAGCAGCGACGGGAGGTAGGGCTTCGGCTCGGCGTAAACGCGAAGCGTCCTCCGATCGGGCGCCGCCTCGTAGGTGGAGGACAGGAACCGGCCCTTTCCGACGAGCTCGCGCATGGACTGTTCCAGGTGCACGACGCCCGGGGTCGGCCGGGCGAACTTCTCTGCGCCGAGGGGAACCGCGCGATCGGCCTCGAGCGCCCTTTCGATCTCGCGCTCGGCCTGGCGGTCACGACCCCCTTGCGGACTCGCCACGAACGCTTCGACGGCTTCGGCCGTAAAGCTGCGAGCGGGACGGCGGTTCGCGCGCCATGCCGTGTATTCGG
>DASWVS010000281.1:0-2658 GCA_036401135.1 Fimbriimonas sp. | reverse complement strand
GCGTCCACAATAGACGCATGCAATCCTTGCTTTTGGAGGCGCTGGCCGATCGCGTGCTGATCTATGACGGCGCGATGGGGACCCAGATCCAGGATGCCGAGCTCCGGGCTGAGGACTTCATCCTCCGTCCCACAGCCGGCTTCTCTTCCCAAACCCTTGCGGCTGCCGAAAGGCTGGAGGGTAAATCGCTCGAAGGGTGCAACGAGCTCCTGAACTTCACGCGCCCGGAACTGATCGAGTCGATCCACCGGCGCTACCTCGAGGCTGGGGCGGACCTGATCGAGACCAACACGTTCGGCAACACCTCGATCGTGATGGCCGAGTACGGGATCGAGGATCTCGTCTACGACTGCTCGGTCGCCGCCGCCCAGATCGCGAAGCGGGCCACCGATGCGGCCGGCCACGGTTTCGTCGTCGGCGCCCTTGGGCCTGGAACCAAGCTCGTCTCGCTCGGACAGACCACCTGGGAAGAGCTCGAGCGGACCTATACCGAGGCGTTCCGCGGCCTTCTTCAAGGAGGCGCCGATGCGCTGCTCCTGGAGACGCTTCAGGACCTGTTGATGGTGAAAGCGTCGATCGTGGCCGCGAACCGGGCGATGGACGAGGCGGGAAGGCGGGTGCCGCTCTTTGTCCAGGTGACCATGGAGCAGACGGGGACGATGCTGCTCGGCTCAGAGATGGCCGCCGCCCTCAACATGCTCGAAGCCTTCCCGTCCGTCCAGGCCATCGGTATCAACTGTGCGACGGGCCCGGCCGAGATGGCGCCGCACGTACGGTTCCTGGGCGAAACCTCCACCCGCCCGATCTCGGTGCTCCCGAACGCGGGGCTTCCGGTGATGGAAAACGGGCAGGCTCGTTACCGCCTCACCCCCAAGGAGTTGGCCGAATACCATCGCCGCTTCGTGACGGACCACGGCGCCGCGATGGTAGGGGGCTGCTGCGGTACGACGCCCGACCATATCCGCGCCGTCAAGGCGGCCGTGGGCGGACGGGAGCACGGCGAATCGGCGCATTGGCGAAAGGTACGGCACCTCTTCCCCGGGTTCGACTTCACCGTCCGCACCGACGATCAGGCGTCGGCGATCAAGCTTGTCGGATGCTCTTCGCTCTACGCCTTTCAGCCCTACGAGCAGGAGAGCAGCTTCCTGATCGTTGGGGAGAGGACGAACGCGAACGGCAGCAAGGCGTTCCGGGAGATGCTCGCCGACGAAAATTGGGAAGGCCTGACCGAGCTTGCCCGCGAGCAGGAGGGGGAGGGCTGCCATGTTCTCGACGTGTGCACCGCCTATGTCGGCCGCGACGAGGAGCGCGATATGCGAACCCTGCTCGCCAACTACAACCGGGCGGTGACGGTGCCGATCATGATCGACTCCACGGAGAGGAACGTCATCGAAGCCGCGCTCCAGACCGTCGCCGGCAAGCCGATCGTGAACTCGATCAACTATGAGGACGGGGGAGAGCGGGTCGAACGGGTCCTCGACCTCTGCACGCGGTACGGAGCGGCGGTCGTGGCGCTCACGATCGACGAGCAGGGGATGGCGAAGACCCGCGAACAGAAGGTGGCGGTCGCGGACAGGCTGCTCGCCGCCACCCGCAAGGCCGGGCTTCCCGACCACGACGTGTTCGTGGATGCACTCACCTTCACGCTCGGTTCCGGCGACGAGGAGTTCCGGAGCGCGGCGGTGGAGACGATCGAAGCGATCGCAGAAATCAGGAGGAGGCATCCGCGCGTCAACACCTTGCTGGGGGTCTCGAACATCAGCTTTGGGCTGAAGCCCGCCTCCCGGCTGGTGCTTAATTCCGTGTTCCTGCACTACGCCCGCGAGGCGGGGTTGACGAGCGCGATCGTGCACTTCAGCAAGATTCGGCCTGAAAACCAGATCGAGCCCGAGATATGGCGCATCGCGACAGACCTGGTCTACGACCGGCGGGTCTTCGCCTGAGTCCACGTCGGATCACATGCAAATTATTTGTTGATATTTCCTAGTTCCCTTTGTGATTGTTGTATCATAAAACGGTTAAGTCGCACCGCGTTTCGTCGCAGGCGACTTGTGCAGAGACTTTCGCTCTGCGAGCAAAGGGGAGGATCATGGATCAACAGCGTGCTTTTCATCGCGCCGCCTTGGCCGGCGCTTTCATCGCCGCCTTACTCGTACTACCTACCTTCGGACATGCAGCGGACTTCGCTGTCACCAACCTTCTCGACTCGGGCTCAGGCTCCCTTCGTCGAGCCGTACGGGACGCCAACACCAACCCGGGCGCGGACACTATCTCGATCGAGGTGACGGGCCAGATCCACCTGACCTCCGGCTCGATCGACATCATGGATTCGGTCACGATCAGTGGCTCCACCGCCGATACCCTCACGGTCGACGGGGGCGGTCTCGATCGGGTCCTCACCGTCGGCGGGGGTGTCGTCGTCGTCAATGGTCTCACCCTGCAAAACGGCCGCTGCGACCCTGGCGAGCAAGGGGGTGGGATCAACCTCTTCGGCGGATCGCTCGAACTGAGGGACTGCGCCGTTCTCAATAGCTTCGTCCCCGGCGTCCTGGGCGACGAGCGTAACGGCGGCGGCATCCGGGCCGAATCGACCACGACCCTCATCGCGAGGCGGTGCCTCTTCGCCGGGAACATTGCGGAGAGCGGTCTCGGCGGTGC
>DASWVS010000280.1:0-7234 GCA_036401135.1 Fimbriimonas sp. | reverse complement strand
GTGTAATAGGCCTTCACCGGGATCTTCTCCGCGGTGTTCCAAACCCGGCCGTCGTCGGCCTGCTCGGTCTTGGCCGCGGGGCTCAGGTCGAGGTCTTTGAACTTGGGTCGCATCAAACGGTCTCCTCCGGGATGCCGACGAGCCGGTGGGTTTCGGCAAGGGTCTCGACGACGTCGCTCTTCACATGGATGAAGCCGTCGGCGCCATCCGCCTTCAACTCCTCCATATTCGGCGGCGCGCCCGCGACCACCAGCCGTCGATCGCCGAGGAGATCCTTCATGGGCTTGACCCAGTCCTTGTACTCCTCGTCGCTGCTGCAAAGGACGACGAGGTCGGCGTTCGACGCGATCGCAGCCTTGGCCGCCTCTTCGGGGTCCTTGAAAGGGTTGGGCTCGACGATGGCATAGCCGCCCGCGCCGTAGAACCCGGTCGCGAAGCCCGCGCGCGCTTTCCGGCGCACAGGGTCGCCGTAAAGGGCCAGGAAGACGACCGGCTGCCTGCCCCCTTTCGCGACGTGCCTCTCCACCCGGAGCCGCAGGTGCTCGTAGGGCCAACTCGGCCGAAACGGGTTCAGGGGGGTGCTGGGGATCGCCCGGTCGGTCGTCCAGGCGGCGAGGGTGGCGCCGTCCTTCAGGTCGCGACGGAGGGCGTCAAAGTCGCCGGACCAGGCCTTGAGCTGCCGATTCTTGGGAATCTCGCCGATGTCCTGCAGCCTCCGCTCCTTGAGGTTCGGATAGACGCTGGTCCCCACAAGCGGGACCCGGCGGGTGTCGATCCTCTTGGACTTGGCGGCACGGATACGGTCCAGTTCCTTGCCGATGAAGCCGTTCAGCCACGCGGCGACGAAGCCGCCTTGTTCCTCGATCTGGCGGAACAGGTCCCAGGCGGCGGCCGCCAGGCTGGCGGTGAGCTGCTCCACATAGTAGGCGCCGCCAAGCGGATCGACCACCTTGCCGAGGAAGGCTTCCTCCTTCAGGAGGGTCTCGGTGTTGCGGGCGATGTGCTCGCTGAACTCGTCGGGGCTGTGGTAGCCCTGGTCGAAGGCGGCCACGCTGATCGAGTCGACGCCGGCCACAGCGGCCGCCATCGCCTCGGTTGTCCCTCGGAGCAGGTTGTTGTAAGGGTCGTAGAGCGTCTTGTTGCTCGAGGTGGTATCGACGTGGACCTTCGGCAGGATCCCCTCGACGCCGAACGCGCGCAGGACGTTGGTGACGACGACCCGGTGGGCGCGCAGCTTGGCGATCTCCAGGAAGTAGTGCGATCCGACCGCGTAGCGGACCTCGGTGCGCCGAACGACTTCGGCGAGGTCGAAGCCTTCTTCTTTCAGGGCGACCAGCTGCTCCACAAGCAGGGCCATCGAGAACGCGAGCTCCTGGGCGACGGACGCGCCGGCCTTCTCGATCACGTTCCCGCGAACGGTCATCACGTTGAGACGGGGCGCCTGCTCCATGAGAAGGCGCTTGATCGGGATCGTCCGCTGCTTCCAGGTCTCGATCGGGGATTCGGTCCAGCCGGCGGCGGAGTCGATGATCGGCCCCGCCTCCACGCTGCCGCTCAGCTGGTCGTACGCAATCCCGCGCCGGTCCGCTTCGTTCAAGAGCATCGCGAGGGTCTGGGCGGAGTAGGGTCCCGACTGCCAGTGGATCGGCACCATCTCGATGAAGATCCCCTCGAGGAACCGCCGCATCTCCTCCTGGGAGTTGATCGGCACCCCGATCGGGTACGTCAGGATCGAGAGCTCCTCGGCTCCGCGGGTCAGGGAGCGCAGGGCGTGGGCGTTCGCGGCCTCAACGTCGGATTCTCGGATCTGCTCCCGGTTGAGCCAGTTGTTGTCGGTGGTTTTGTACCCTCGGAGGTAGGGAGGGGTGCCGGGCGAGGAGGCGGCCTCTTTGGGGAGGTCCTCCTTGCGGTAGATCGGCTTGATGGCAAGCCCGTCGAGCGTCTTGCCGACGAGCCTTTTTTCGTAGTCCGCTCCCTTCAGGTCCTTGGCGACCTGGTCCATCCATTGGTCGGTGGAGACCGGCGGAAACTCTTCGAACAGCTTCATCGTCTAGTGCCCTCCCGGCTCGACCACCTCGAGCAGGACCGAGGTCGACTTCGGGTGGGTGAAAAAGACGGTGGCTCCGCTTCCCCCTCGGCGCGGCTCCGTATCGATGATCTGGATCCCGCCGTCCTTCATCTCGCCGAACGTCGCCAGGATATCGGCGGTTCGAAACGCGATGTGGGCGATGGCGGCGCGCCCGTTGTTCTTTTCGACCTGCTTGGCGACGGGCGAATCCGGGGTGAGGGGTTCGAGCAGTTGGAGGTAGGAGTCGCTCTCGCCGACCCGCATCATGACCTCCCTGACCTGATCGGTGCCGTAAACGTTCTCCTCGTGGTGGACCGAGAACCCCATCTTCTTGTAGGTCTCGATCATGTTGTCGAGCTGTCCCTGAGGAACGGCGATGGCGACGTGGTCGATGCTTGTGATCATATTGTCATAGGACCGCTGCTCTCCAGAGCGGCGGCAGTTGGGGGGCTACTCGAACTCGACGAGGACTTGGCCCTGCTTGACGCTGTCGCCGACGGCGACGAAGATGTTCTTGACCTTCGCCTTGTCCGGCGAGGTGATCGTCGTGAGCATCTTCATCGCTTCGAGGACGACGAGCGGCTGGTCCACTTCGACTTCCTGCCCGACGTTGCACCCGACCGCCTGGACCACGCCCATAAGCGGGCTCTTGACGGCCTTGTCGTCGGCCACCTGGGGCCCGCCCGCAGGCGCTGCCGCTGCCGGCGCCGAAGGGCGGGGGGCGGGAGCCGAGGCGCGGGGCACGGAAGCCCGAGGGCCGGGGACGACCGGCTGGCCTTCCTCGACCTCGACCTCGACTTCGTAAACCTTTCCTTCGACGGTAACTTTAAGCTTCAACTTCGGATTCTCCTTTAGAGCGGGATCAGGCCGTGCTTCTTCTGCGGCCGCAGTTCGCGCTTGGTGACGAGGATTTCCAGCGACCTTGCCAGGCTCGCGCGGGTGGCGGCGGGTTCGATCACATCATCGACCATCCGTCGTCCGGCGGACACGTAGGGGCTGGCGAACGTGTCGCGATACTCGGCGATCTTGGCCTGCCGCATCGCCGACTTGTCCTCGGCGGCGTCGATCTCCCTCTTGAAGACGATCTCCGCCGCGCCTTCGGCGCCCATGACGGCGATCTCGGCCGACGGCCAGGCGAAGACCCGGTCGGCGTGCAGATCCTTCGCGCTCATCGCCACATAGGCGCCGCCGTAGGCCTTCCTCATGATGACGGTGAGCTTCGGCACCGTGGCGGCCGAGTAGGCGAACAGCATTTTGGCGCCGTGGCGAATGATCCCTCCGTACTCCTGCTCGACGCCGGGCATGAATCCAGGCGTGTCGACGAGCGTCACCAGCGGAACGTTGAACGCGTTGCAGAAACGGATGAAACGGGCCGCCTTGTCGGAGGAGTTGATGTCCAGTACACCCGCGAAGTGATTCGGCTGGTTGGCGATGATGCCGATCGGCCTGCCGGCGAGCCGGGCAAAACCGACGAGGATGTTCTGGGCGAAGGTGGCCTGCACTTCGAGGAAGTGCCCGTCGTCGACGAGCATCTCGATCGCATCGCGCATGTCGTACGGCTTCTTGGGATCTTCGGGGATGAGCGTGTTCAGCGCTGGAATCTCGGCAAGGTCGTACTGGCCGGGACGGTAGGGCGGGTCCTCCAGGTTGTTCGAGGGCAGAAACGACAGAAGATCCTGGCAGATCTCGACCGCGTGATGATCGTCCTCCGCGACGAAATGGACGACACCCGAGTAATGCATCTGCGCCTCGGCCCCTCCGAGCTCCTCGGCGGTCACGTCCTGGCCCGTCACCTGCTTAATGACGGCGGGGCCGGTGATGAACATCTGGGCCTGGCGGGTCTGGATGATGAAATCGGTCAGGGCGGGCGAGTAGGCCGCCCCGCCGGCGCAGGGGCCGCAGATCATCGAGATCTGGGGCACGACCCCGGACAGCTCGGTGTTGGCATAGAAGACCTTCGCGTACCCGGCCAGGGAGTCGATCCCCTCCTGAACGCGCGCTCCGCCGGAATCGTTGAAGAACACGAACGGCGTGCCCGTCTTGAGAGCGCCCTGCATGGATTCCACGATCTTGTCGCAGTGGACCTCTCCGGCGGAGCCTCCGAACACGGTGAAATCCTGGCTCGCCAGATGGACCGCGCGGCCGCCGACGTATCCGGAACCGGTCACCACCCCGTCCGCGGGAGCCTCCTTTCCGGCCATGCCGAAGAGGGTTGCCCGGTGTTGAGCCCAAAGGCCCTGTTCCTGGAAGCTCTGGGGGTCCAACAGGATCTCGATGCGTTCGCGGGCGGTCAATCGCCCCGCTTTGTGCTGCTTCTCGATCCGGTCCTGGCCGCCGCCGAGTTTGAGTTGCTCTCGCTTTTCTTTTAAGGCGCTGATCTTGTCGGTTGCCACTTTCGGGTTCCTTGGGTCTCGCTCGGGTTGCCCGCTACCGATGGCGAATCGGGCTCCGTTGCCAGACCCCCGTAATGGGCTTTCACCTTTGCGAGGACCGGTTTCGAGTGTATCCGCTTTGGACGCTCGGTTTCCCGGTCTGCCGCCTCGTGTCGAGTGAAATGACCCCATCGGCGGTCAGGGATGCCTGCGGGCGCGGCAGGTACAACGAAGGGGATGAGATTCAGGAACGAAACTCGAGGATCGCTCGCCGCTGCGCTGGTCCCCAACAACACGACGCTCGCGAACGACCTCGGGCTCATCGCCATCGGCGCCGCCGCGACGGCAGCCGCCGCCCAGATCCAGATTCCCTGGCAGCCGGTTCCCTTCACGATGCAGACGCTGGCCGTAGCGCTGTGCGGCCTCGCATTGGGTTCGCGGCGCGGAGCGCTCGCCCAACTCGCCTGTCTCGGAGGAGGAGCCGCCGGTTTGCCTGTGTTCGCCGAGGGGCGCAGCGGGCTTGCGACGCTGGCGGGTCCGACCGGCGGCTTCCTGATCGCCTTCGTGGCATCGGCCTGGCTTTTGGGACGGCTGTCGGACATCCGGCTGGATCGAAGGCCCTTCTTCCTGGCCGCCGGGTTGGTTCTGTCGAACCTGGCCGTGTTCGGATTGGGCTGGCTGTGGCTCTCTCGGCACCTTGGGTCGGGACCCGCCTTCCAGCTGGGGGTCGCACCTTTCGTCGCCAGCGAACTCCTCAAGGACGCCATGGTTCTGCTCGGCCTTTACGGGACACGCGCCGCCTTCGGCCGCGAGTAGCCGACCCGTTCCATGCCTGTGCGGAGTTCGCACGGGCCGTCTCGCGTCAGACGATCGGCCCGATTTCGAGAACGATGCCGGCTAATGAAGAGTCCAAGCTCTGAGTGGAGGAATTGGACAAATGCTGATCGGCGCGATGAACCATCCGACCCGAGACGTCCTCGAGGAGATTCGTTGGATGGCCGAGATGGGCCTCGAGTTCGTGGACCTCACTCTGGAACCGCCGGCGGCGGCGTCCTGGCGCGTCGATGCCAAAGCCATTCGAAGGGAGCTTGACCGCACCGGACTCAAAGTGGTGGGGCACACGGCATACTATCTGCCGATCGACAGCCCGTTCGAGGAGGTTCGGCAGGGAGCCCTCAGCGAGCTCAAGCGCTGCCTGAAGATCTTCGGCGAGGTGGGCGCCAAATGGATGAACATCCATCCCGGGCGGTACACGCCGATGCATCCACGGTCGTTCTTCGTCCAGCGGGACATCGATTCGTTCCGAGAGCTCCAGGAAACCGCGCGCGAGTCGGGGGTGGGCCTGATGGTCGAGAACATCCCTCACGACTTCAACACGGTCGAGCAACTCGCGGAGCTGCTCGACCCCCTGCCGGAGGTCGGCCTCCATTTGGACATCGGCCACTCCAACCTGGGCGTTCCCCACAACACCGGCTGCGAGCTGATCCGAACCTTCGGGAGCCGCCTTCGGCACGTCCACTTCCACGACAACAACGGCCACGCCGACCAGCACCTGCCCTTGGGCACGGGAAACATCGACTTCATGGCGCATATCGAAGCCCTGAAGGAGATCGGCTACGACGAGACGATCACCCTCGAGGTGTTCGCACCCGACGACCATTTCCTCCGGTACTCGCGCGACGTTCTGCGCCGTCTCTGGACCGACCAGACCGTCCCGCTCCGGTTGGCGACGCTGGCGTGACATGGCACTTCAACCGCTTCGAAAAGGGAGGCTACGATGAAACTACTGACAATACTCGAAGGCCTGGCTGTAGGCGCCGGCCTGATGTACGTTCTCGATCCGGAGAGCGGACGTCGGCGCCGGGCGATGGCAAGGGACCAATTCCAGAAGCAGGTTCGACACCGACAGTCGGCGCTCGGTGTGATGCAGCGCGACTTCGCGAACCGGAGCCGGGGCATGATGACCCAGTTCAAGGCGGCTCGAACCCACGGCGACATGGTCGCCGACGACATTGTCGAGCAGCGGATCCGGTCCGCCCTGGGCCGCGTCTGTTCCCACCCGAGGGCGATCTACTGCCAGGTTCACAACGGCGAGGCCACACTGACCGGGCAAGTTCTCAACAGCAACGTCCAGAAGGTGGTCCAGTGCGTGAAGAACACCAAGGGGGTCCACCGGGTCGTCAACCGCCTCGACGTCCATGAGGATGCCTCGGGCATCTCCAGCCTTCAGGGGGAGAGCCGCCTCTCCCGAGCGACGACTTGGACGCCGGCGACGGGGCTCGTGATGAGTTCCCTCGGCGGGCTGATGACGCTCTACGGCATGGCGCGCCGCGGCCCGGTCGGGACGATCATCGGCGGGCTGGGTGTCGGGATGATCTCGAAGGCGTTCCGAGATACAGAGAACCGGTTCATGCCTACCCACCCGCAACGAACGCTCGGGAACAACCAAGAACATGCCAGGAGTCAGGAAGCCGACGATGCGTCGTACGCCGGCTACGAAGGCCTGAACGCGACGGAAACGTACGAGGCCGACCAGGAGCCAATGCCGGTTCAGGTCGCGGACGACGAGAACTCAGGGCTGATCTAGCGCGAAGTCTTCGGCATGGCCCGGCTCGAGGAGAGGGGCTCTTCCGGAAGCCCTTCCCCTTGGGGGTGTGTGGACCGGAGAGATGGTGAACACCCGTTCGGAGACATGGTGGACGCATCGGTCTGTCATTCATTGTGTTCCGGCTGCAGCCGGAACACAATGTGCGGGCCGAGAAAGACCCCCCAAGCGCCGTCCTCGACCTCTTTG
>DASWVS010000279.1:0-5290 GCA_036401135.1 Fimbriimonas sp. | reverse complement strand
CAACGGGATGCTCGGCAACATCGCCAGCGTGACCGTCGACTACGACCGTCCACCGACCAACTTCAACGCCAACATCCAGCCATGGGGCGCGCCTCCCTATGAAACGCCGGACATCTGGGTCGACAGCGAGAAGAACGGCTGGGGCACCTACCGCTATACCAACTCGTCCGGACAGCCGGTGGGCAACGGCGACGACGCCTGGGTTCGACAGCTTCCGGACGGAAGCTGGAAGGCCAACCGGATCTACGTCCGCGTGCGCAACACCGGCCCGGATCCGATGTCGAACGTTCGGGCGCAGGTTTGGGTCAACGATCCGCCCGGGCTTGGAGACACCGGCCCCCGCTGGAACTTCCTTGGGACCATCGTCTTCCCTTCCGTTCCCGGCAACAGCGCCCGCCAGCAGTATGTGAACTGGGCTCCCACCCTTCCCGCGCACACCTGCATCCGGGTCGACATCGAGAACTACTCGGGAGAGACCAACCCCGGCGACAACCGGGCCCAGGAAAACATCTCCGCGTTCGACACGACCGCTTCGAGCCCGTATAAGCCGGTTTCGCTCGAGATGGTCGTGGGCAACCCTCTGTACGTGGACATGAACGTCCAGTACCAGGTGACCGGGATTCCGAAGCGTTGGAAATGGAAGATCTTCCCGCGCACCGACGTCATCCCTGCCCGAGGCGAGAAGACGGTCCATCTGACGGTCTATCCGCCGAACCCGGCCGTCGACAAAGCCTACGTCCAGGGCCAGGTGTTCCGTCCGCGCGTGACCTCCCTGATGCAGTTCGGCGACTCGTGGCAGCCGGTGAACGGCGTGGAGGTTTGGACCCACCTCGTCTACAAAGCCGCCATCAACGTGAACGGGCGCCGAGGTCTCGAGGGGATCGTCGCAGCCGGCTCCCTGAGGAGCCTGCAGCCCACCGTCGCGCCGCTGGCAGGACAGAAGGTGGCGGTGACGCTCTGGAAGAACGACCCGCAACAGTCGTACTCGCTGACGCGGATCGTCACCACGGACGCCGACGGCAGGTTCAGGACCGCGTTCCTGAAACTGGAGAACGCCAAATGGCTGCTCCAGGCCAGCTACGCGGGCGATATGAACTATCAGGCGGTCCAGACCGGCGACGTCGAACTGTTCTGGTAGCAGGCCGGAAGTAGCCCCCGGCTTGGGGCTACTTCCGAACGATCTTCAGCGCAAGGTCGCGGGTGATCGGAGGGAGTTGGACCCGCATCACCCCGTTCACCCCGACCCTGACCTGCTGGGTTCGGGTCGGCGCGCCCGTCCACGTGTTCCAGTGCTCGACGTCCCACAGCCCCGCGGAGAGGCCGGGAAGGCGAAGGACCGTCGTCGGGGCCGGGGTCGCGGTTCGTTTCAGAACGATCTCGTTCCTCCAGGTCGCGTCCTCCGATCGAAGCCACACGAACGCGGTCTTCTCGCCGGTGACGGCATAAGCGGTAAGGGCCGGCGTCTTCTGAGGGACCACGCCGACCAGACGGTACGACACCATGAACCAGTCCGTGCCCGGGTTCTCGACGGTCAAGGTGTGGTTCCCCGCCGGGATCGTCAAGCCGTACTTGCCCGCATACTGGGTCAGGTCGTCCGTCTTGGCAGTCCCATCCGGGTCTCGGAAGTCCCGCGTCAATACCCGATGCCCGTCGAGCGCCACGGCCAGTTTCGCGCCGCCGTGGCCCGACACGTTGCCGACTTCGATCTCGAACCGAGTCGCTCGGGGAAGCGTGAAGTGGAACTGGACCGGGTTGTGCAGG
Organism: Fimbriimonas sp.; assembly: GCA_036401135.1. GTDB lineage: Bacteria > Armatimonadota > Fimbriimonadia > Fimbriimonadales > Fimbriimonadaceae > Fimbriimonas. The sequence goes on along the minus strand of DASWVS010000279.1, from coordinate 3,529 downwards.
TTCGCGTGGTTCACTGCGCCGTGCTGGATGCCCGAGAGCGGAAGGTTTCCCCGGAACCTCCCGTTCAGGTACCGGACGACCGCCGGCTTGTTCGCCTCGCTGTACTGCCAGGAAATGGGCCCGCCCGAGAGCACCAGATCCTTCATCCTCGGCGTCTTCGGAGGGTTGGCGTAGCTGACGACAGGCCTTGCCTGCCGAAAACCCTCTCCGGGGAAGTCGACTCCCTGGATGAACCTTCGGGCCGCGCCGAAGATCGGATAGAGGTTCAGAGGCTCGATGTAGCTGTCCCACCACCACGGCATCGCTCCTCCCGAAGCGCCGGTGGCGATGCTCGCCCAGATCGGGTCGTGGATCTGGTAGCCGCGGCGATCCTCCCCTCCTCGCGCGCCTCCCGCGTCGGCGCCGATCTCACCGAGGAAGTGGGCTTTGCCCCAGCTTCCCTTGCGCGTCTGCTGCCATGCTGCCTGTCCGCCCGGGTCCTGTCCGTAGTGATGCGTCTGCACGAAGTCGATTTCCGGCATCAGGTCGATCTCTCGGAAGCCGTTCGAGCCGGCGAAGCTCGTCGTCACGAGGTGGCCGTAGGGGTCGAGTTCCCGCACGGCCCGTCCCATCCGCTCGTGCCAGGCCCTCGCCACCTCGACGTCGAAGTTGCGCGTCAGGTCGACCTCGTTCCAGAACTCCCACGCGAAGACGTTGGGCATCGCCGAATAGCGGGCGACGAGGTACCGAAGCTTCGCCCGATAGAGCCGGTCCATCTCGGCGTTCGTCCAGAAGTCGGTCCAGAGCCGCAGCGGCCCCCCGTTCTCCCGGTTGTGCGGGCTCTGTTCCCAGTAGTTGTGGGCGTCCCGATCCCGGAGGATGTTGTAGGAGTCGATGCACAGCTGGAGGTAGACCCCGTGCTCCGCCGCGAGCCGGAGCGCCTCGTCGAGCCGCGCCGCGTTCGACTGGTTGAACTGCCCCATTCCGTGCCCTTCCTCCCGCTTGCCCGAAGTCTCGAGCGCGAAGGTCGTCCAGGCGGGCGACAGCCAAACTCGCCCCCAGTTGGCGCCCTGGGCGCCGTACTTCGGAAGCCAGGCCTGATAGTCGCCGAGGACCCGGTCCCCGGCCCATCCCAAGTTGGCGCCGAGCGGGTAGAAGGATCCCCCGTTCTCCGTTTCGAAGTAGCGCCGGTCTCTCGGGGACAGGCGGACCATTCCCTTCCCTGCCGGCTCCGCTTCGACCCTCACCCGAGTTTCGGACGAAGTGGCCGTTCCGGACCGGTCCTTGAGCGTGAGATTGACGCGATAGTCGCCCGACTCGGGGGCATAGAACCGCACCCGCCAGCCTTGCTCTCCGCCCGGTTTGACGTCGTTCCCCTCCCGGCGATGCTGAACCGAGAAAAATCCGGGAAGGGTGTAGGCGTCCCCTTTCGGCGGCGTGATCTTCGCGTCGAGGGAGATATCGTTGGGGTCGAACGGGTTGTCGAAGGTCGCCTTCGCCTCGGCTGCGAGTTCCACCGCCCGCCCCCGCTCGGCGCGTCCGACGACTTGGATGCCGGCGATCCCGAGCGGCTCTCGTTGGGCGTAGGGTGTGACGATGGGTGCGCTCTGCGCGAAGGTGAGGGCGATCAGGGTCAGCATGCCGTACTCTTTGGTGTACCCGCATGCGAGGAAGTTCCCTCGCCCGGCGCCACGACCGCGAGCATTCCCGAAGCGATTTCGCGGTAGCCGCGGAGCTGGTCTTCCTTCCAGGCTCGGTCCCTGCCCAGTTCGTCGCCAAGGATCTCGGCGACCGCCGGTGCGGCCTCGAGGCTCGCCCGCGCGTCCAGGACCAGCGCCCGCGTTCGCCGCGAAAGGACGTCCTCGACCGTACGCGCCAGTTCGTACCGAGCCGCCCAGCGGACCTCGCCGGCACGAAACGGCAGATCGGGATGCAGCGGCTTCTCCCATCCGGGATGGGCCGCGATCAGCGATTCCAGTTCGCTCGAATCGGATCCGTACGGCTCGAGGGGACCTCCCTCCGTCCCCTCCCTCCAGCCGTGGAGGCGCAACGACTCGGTCTGGCAGGCTCGCTTGGAGAACCCTCCCACCTCGGCGGCACGGTCGACGGCCTGTGCCGCCATCCTTCGATAGGTGGTCCACTTGCCCCCCGTGATCGTCACCAGCCCGGACGGCGAGACGGTCAAGGAGTGGTCTCGGGAAAGGGAGGCAACCGTCTGGCCTTGGACGCCCTTCACCAACGGCCGCAGGCCCGCGAAAACCGCGAGCACATCCTCTCGTCGCGGCGCCGTCTCCAGGTAGCGGGCCGAATGAAGGAGCAGGAACTCGATCTCGGATTCCATCGCCCTCGGTTCTATCGAGGCCCGCGGCACCGAGGTGTCGGTCGTCCCGACGACGACGCGGCCGTACCAGGGAATCGCGAAGAGCACCCGCCCGTCGTCCGTCCTCGGGATCATAAGCGCGTAGTCGCCGGGCAGGAACGACCGATCGAGCACGAGATGGATGCCCTGGCTGGGCGATAGCATCGTCTCCGACGCCGGGTCGTCCAGCCTCCGCACCTCGTCCGAGAAGACGCCGGTTGCGTTGACCACGGCCTTCGCGCGGATCTCGAAGGTCTCTCCCGTTTCGCTGTCTGCGGCTCTCACCCCGGCCAGATTGCCCCCTTGCCGGAGGAAGCCGGTGACCGGCAGATAGTTCAGCGCCGCGCCTCCCAGGTCGACCAGCGTCAGCATCAGCGCGATCGCCATGCGGGCGTCGTCGAATTGGGCGTCGTGATAGACGATCCCTCCTCGGAGCCCTTCGCTCCGAACCGTGGGGATCTGCCGGAGAACCGCTTCCCGCGAGAGGATCCTCGTCGGCCCGAGGCCCAAGTCGCCCGCCAGGGCGTCGTACAGGCTCAGGCCGATACCGTAGAACGCCCGGTCCCACCATCGATAGGCGGGGATGACGAACGGAAGGTCGTGGGTCAGATGGGGGGCGTTCCGCCGGAGGATGCCGCGCTCGCGGAGGGCTTCCCGAACCAGCGACAGGTTTCCCTGGGCCAGGTACCGGACGCCTCCGTGGACCAGCTTCGTGCTCCGGCTCGACGTTCCCTTGGCGAAGTCGTGGGCCTCAAGAAGCAGAGTGCGGTAGCCCCTCGACGCCGCGTCCACCGCCGTCCCAAGCCCGGTCGCTCCACCACCGACGACCAGAACTTCCCACTCCCCTTCGGTCCTCAGGCGGTCGAGCAGCTCGCCCCGCTCCAATGGTGACATCGCTGCCATCACCATACCGCCAACGGAGGGAGGCGGCTTGCTAGGCTGTCAGCAGCTGGTCGATCCGAGATGCGACCAGCGTGGGCTGAAGTCCCGAAGCAGCGAGCCTCTCACGGTCCGCGTCTCCCGTCAACACCAGACACGTCGCCATCCCCGCGTCGATCCCCATCCGGATGTCGGTCTCGAGACGGTCGCCGACCATCATGCACCGTTCTGCCGGGAGCCCGACGAGATCGAGGACCTCCCGGAGCATGATCGGCGAGGGCTTGCCGACGATCGGGTCGCACTTCATTCCCG
>DASWVS010000278.1:0-4771 GCA_036401135.1 Fimbriimonas sp. | reverse complement strand
ATCACCGAGAAGGACCACGCCGACATCCACGAGGCGGTCGAGGCCTGCTGCGACTTCATCGCGCTGAGCTATGTCAAGGATGCCGGGGACGTCCGCGAGCTGCGACGGATCGTGGAGAAGCTCGATCCCTCGATCGGCCTTTGCGCGAAGATCGAGACCCGGGAGGCGATCCGGGAGTTGGACGACATCCTCAAGGTCGTCGACCTCGTGATGGTCGCCCGGGGAGACATGGGGCTGCAGATGGACCTCGAGGAGGTCCCGGCGATGCAGAAGAAGATCATCGACGAGTGCACCTGGGCGGGCAAGCCGGTCATCACCGCGACTCAGATGCTCGAGAGCATGATCCACAACCCGAGGCCGACGCGGGCGGAAGCGACCGACGTCTTCAACGCGATCCTGGATGGAACGGACGCGGTGATGTTGAGCGGGGAGACGGCGGCGGGCGAGTACCCGATCGAGTGCGTCAAGACGATGGTCCGGATCGCCGAAAAGGCGGAGTCGGTTTACGATCGGACGAAGATGGACCGCGAGTTCCAGGAGCGGGCCCGGAAGAACGTCAACCACACGGACGCGATCGCCCACGCGGTGAGCGACCTCGCCCACCTCCTGGAGCCGAAGGCGATCCTGTGCACCTCGACGAGCGGCCAGACCCCGAGGCTCGTCAGCAAGTTCCGACCGAGACAACCGATCCTCTGCGCCACTTGGAATCCGCGGACCCAGGCGAAAATGGCGGTGGTTTGGGGGGTCGAAGCCCTCCATATCGAAGCGCCGAGCACTACCGACGATGTCGTTCAGCGCGCAATCGATGCCTTTTTCAACGAGAAACGGCTTAAACTAGGCGATCAGGTGATTCTCACGGCGGGCGTTCCGGCAGGGACGCCGGGGAACACCAATTTGATTCTCACGGAGACGGTGCGTTAAGGATGACGGCGAAGAAGTTTTTGGGGACGACGGTGCTGGTCGTGGCGGCGGTGTCGACGGGGTTGGCTCTGAGCCGCAAGCCTTGGGACATCTATCAGAAGCAGAAGCAGGCGGCGGTCGAGCAGCGGCAGGAGATGGTCGAAAGCGAGGCGCGGCGGGCGGAGCTTCTTCGGCAGGAAGCCGAGGTGCGGAGCAGCGTCGGCCGCGAGAGGCTGGCGCGCAAAGCCGGCTTCGTGAAGCCCGGCGAAGAACCGGCAAGCGAGTAACCGGGGCGTTTCCCGTTCCGACCCTCTCCAAGCGAGACTTGGCGGCTAGGGGTGGAGACGCGCGATGAGTTCCGGAACGGTCGAGGAGCGAACAAATATCCGAGTCGAAGGGGAGGCATGGAGGTCTACCCGTCCCTTGCCGAGGCTTTTTCTTCTCTGGTGGGAGGGAGAAGCCTCAGCAGCTGAGCCGGTGCACCCTCGCACGTCGGGTGTCCGAGGCGATCGTGCCAGTGAAGCCTCAGCAGCGAAAGTGCCGCACCCTCGGTCGTCGAGCTAGAAGGGCTGCTGAGGCAAGGGCGATGGGAATCGCACCCTGGTGTAGACCTCACCCCAACCCCCTTCCTGCGAGGAGAGGGGCTTCCGGAGCCCTTCCCCCTGCGGGGGGAGAGTTGGGATCAGGGTTCGACCCGCCCGTTGTAGCGTTGGCGGAAGTAGGCGAAGAGCCGGGTCGGATTCATCTCCGGTTGAGGTCTCCAGAGGGGAGGGGGACCGGCTTGCCCACGGGGACGGGACGGCCGAAGTCGGGCGTCCCGTCCTTCCGCCAGGTGAAGGGCTGGACGCGCGGGTTGCGGCGGTTGTAGCTGTACTCGGCGGTGTCCTTGGCGTGGTAGACGATCCAGTCCTCGGTGCCGTCGGGGCTCTTGAAAAAGCCGTTGTGGCCGGGACCGTAAACCTCGGCGGCATCGTTGCGGGTGAAGACAGGCTCCGGCCACTGTCGCCAGGAGGCGGCGTCGAGGACGTCGTCGGCTTCGTGGCACCAGAGCATGCCAAGCCGGTAGTCGGGCTTGCCCGTATCGCACATGGAATAGATCAGAAAGATCTTCCCATCCTTTTGGAGCGCAACCGGGCCTTCCCGAACCTCCTCGCATCCGAAGCCGTCGGCTTCCAGCTTAACGCGCGCGCCGGCCGTGGTCCACGGGTTCTCGAGCCGCTGGATGAAGATGCGGTGACCCGGGTGGCCCGCCCAGAGAAGGTACTGCGACCCGTCCGCTTTGACGAGGACGTGGCCGTCGATGGCGTAGAGGCGGTCTTCCGGGTCGGTCTTCAGCTGGGCTTTGAACGCATAGGGGCCGAGGGGATCGCTCGAGTCGCCCTCCAGGACGAAGCACCGATGATTCAGGTCTTGGCCGTCGGAGGCAGTGTAGTAGATGTACCAACGGCGGCCGTTCGGGCCATTCAGGAGGTAGAGCTCCGGCGCCCACATCTCGGTGCAGCGCATCGGGTGCGCGTCGCTCCAGACGGAGACCTCTTCCGCCCGGGGAAGGTCGGCAAGCGACTCCGCTCGCCGCATGGGAATGCGGTCGTGCCCGGTGTAGGTGAAGTAGTAGAAGCCTTTGTGGAAGACGATCCAAGGATCGGGGCCGAAGGAGAGGAGCGGGTTCGTGATCGTAGACATGAAACGTTACCGGAGATTGTAGATCGGTGGGCTCCTGCGGCCGGAGAGCAATCCCCCGGCAGACAAAGAGACCGCAAGCGGTCCTCACTCCAAAGGGTCTTCGGTTATGCTTATCTCAATGATCGCTCAGGTGCAGTCCGCCACGCTGATCGGCATCGAGGCGATGCCGATTGTGATCGAGGTCGATCTGTTGGGGCGGGTGAGCGACGCCACCGAGCGAAACTTCGTATTGGTGGGGCTGCCGGACAAGGCGGTCATGGAGAGCAAGGAGCGGGTCCGCACCGCGATGAAGAACAGCGGGCTCGATTTCCCCGACCGGCGGATCATGTGCAACCTGGCGCCCGGCGACATCCGCAAGGAAGGGCCTTGGCTCGACCTTCCGATGGCGGTCGCGATCGCCGCCGCGGCTCAGCAGGTCCCGCTGGAAGAGCTCGAGGGCACGATGATGCTGGGTGAGCTTGGTCTGGACGGGGTGCTGCGGCCGATCGACGGCGCCGTGAGCGTCGCCCTGATGGCGCTGGAAAAGGGGTTCAAACGGCTGATCGTCCCGGCGAAGAACGCGCCGGAGGCGGCCTGCGCGGCGGGGATCGACGTGTACGGGGTGCGGACGCTCCTCGACGCGGTGGAGCTTCTGAACGGCTCGGATGCGGTTTCGCCGGAGCGGTTCGAGGATTCGCCCTCCTCCCGGCTGCCCGAGTACCTGGTCGACTTCAGCGACGTGAAGGGGCAGCGCCACGCCATCCGGGCGCTGGAGGTGGCGGCGGCGGGCGGGCACAACGTGCTGATGGTCGGTCCCCCCGGCAGCGGAAAGACGATGCTCGCCCGGCGGCTGCCGACGATCCTCCCGCCGCTGGCCCTATCGGAGGCGATCGAAGTGACGCGGATCCACTCGGCCGCCGGTCAAAAAGGAGGACGCGAGGGTCTGGTGTGGGAACGGCCGTTCCGCACCCCCCACCACTCGGCGTCTCACGCGGCGATCGTGGGCGGCGGCAAGAACCCGAAGCCGGGCGAGATCAGCATGGCGCACCACGGCTGCCTCTTTCTCGACGAGATGCCCGAGTTCGACCGGTCGGTTCTGGAGGCTTTACGCCAGCCGCTCGAGGACGGCGAGGTGACGGTCTCGCGGGTGACGAACACGATCACCTTCCCCGCCGCCTCGATCCTGGTGGGGGCGATGAACCCGTGCCCGTGCGGGTTCAAGGGGTACCCGGAGCAGAAGTGCGTGTCGAACCCGGCGGTGTGCGGCAAGTACGCGGGGCGGATCAGCGGACCGCTGATGGACCGGATCGACCTGCACCTGGAGGTCCCCCGCCTGAAGCCGGACGAGCTCCTGGGGATGTCGCAAGGGGAGTGCAGCGAGGCGATCCGCGAGCGGGTGGTGGCGGCGCGGCAGAGGCAGCACCATCGATTGGGCGGACACCGCACCAACGGGAAGATGACGCCCCGCGAGATCCGCGAGACGATCGCGCTGGACAAGGAGAGCGAGGACTTCATGCGCGTTGTGATGTCCCGGCTGTCGCTGAGCGCCCGGGTGTTCGATCGAATCCTGAAGGTCGGCCGCACCATCGCCGACCTCGCCGGCTCCGAGCCCCTCACCCGCCAGCACCTGGCGGAGGCGGTGCAGTACCGCGAGCGGACGGAGTCTTGAGCTTCATCGGCAGGCAGGCCTCACGCAACCCGGCTGGATAATCCGGCCATGGCGAAGGCGACTTTCAGCGGGCGCAACATCTCCGCGAAGACGGTCCATAGACACCTCACCGCCGGTCAGACGCCGCTGGAGTCATCTTGGCTGAACCCGGTTTCCTTCTGCCCGACGGCTCATGCCTCACGGTGTTCGGCTTGGACACGGGCAGCGTCCGAATTTGACGAGGAGAACGGACAGATCCGGCCTTCGCGCGCGCCGGGAGGTTCGCACGCGTGACGGGCAACTGGACGACACCGTACTCTTCCGCCTTCGAGACTTCGTGGCCGAGGGCAACCGAAGATCGCTTTAAGAGCTCGCCCGCTGGCAGGGCGGAGAGGAGCGCGAAGTCAGGAGATTCGCTCAGTCCACGTTAGGATCCCCCCGGAGCCCCTCTCCTTGTAGGAGAGGGGTTGGGGTGAGGTTCCGCCAGGGTGCAGCCATAGCCGCGGGACGGTTCGTGCCCGCGCTGCCTGGATGAGAACCTCGCTACCGCGACCCCTCATC
>DASWVS010000277.1:0-7106 GCA_036401135.1 Fimbriimonas sp. | reverse complement strand
GCTCGACGGCAAGCGGGACGACAAGGGAGAGCTGATCTCGTACGTCCTGGAGCAGGAGGCTCTCGACGCGAGCGAGGTCGTGATGGTGGGGGACCGGCGCTACGACGTCGCCGGGGCGAACGTGAACGGCGTCCGCTGCGTCGGCGCTCTCTGGGGGTATGGGGACCGACAGGAGCTCTCGTCTGCGGGCGCCTGGCGGCTGTGCCATTCGCCGCCCGAACTGCCGGGTCTGCTCGGGTTGGGCGAGCGAGCCGCGACTTTCGCGTAGAGGAACCGCAACGTGCTTGCAGAAATCGGAACCATTCGCTGAAAAAAGCCATACCATAGGGGTATGGAGGACAGAAACGCACCTTGCTCGGTTCTCCTCATCGGGGAGAACCCGTCAGATACAGCGGCGATCGAACGTGTGCTTGCCGAAGTACACCCCGGCGCCCCTGTGACCATCGCTCGTCATCATCAAGACGTAACGAGGGCCCTGTCCACCTGTGGACCGAGCGCCTTTCGCGCCGCCTTTATCTTTCCGAGCACTCATGAGGATGCAGAACTATTGACCCTGGTGAGAAGCGCTCCCGGCAGCGCTTCGACCCGATTCGTCGTTCTGCTCCCCGACTCACTCGCCCAGACCACCAAGCCGTTCTACCAGCGCGGAGCGCATAGCGTCCTTCGTTGGCCGAAGGAGCCCGGTGAGCAAGACCAACTCGCTCGAAGAGCCGTCGTCTATTGGGAGGAGCTCAACCTTCCTCTCACCACCTCTGCGGAAGCTGCGGAGCGGAACGTTGCCGTGCTCTGACCGACCGCCTCCGACGGCATCGAACCGTCGGAGGCACCACCGGCCCTGACGTCAGTTCATCATCGGCGACATCTTGCGGCAGGATTCCATGCACTGTCGGCATTTCGCCGCACACTCCTGCATCATCGGATCCCCGTTGGCCAGGTGCTCGCAATCCATCGCGCACTGGTCGCAGATCTGGGCGCAGAGGCTGCACATCAGCATGTGGTTCGGCGAGTTCCTCAGCATGAAGTCCGCGCTCGTCCGGCAAGCGTCGGCGCAGTCCAGCATCATGCCGATGTGGTCGGGCGTGGCATGGTCGCCGCCCATCGTCAGGCAGTGCTGCACCGTGCGCATACAGATCATGTGGCAGTCTTCGCAGTCGCGGATGCACTGCTGCATCATCTGCCTCGCTTCCTGGCTCATCATCGTTGGTTGCATCGTCGATTCCTCCTTAACGGCGCTCAGGCCTTTGTGTTAGAAGGAACCGATGCGCCTAATGCCCGCATCATTCCCAGCTAGAAGCCGAAAACCGAATATTGTTAGGCGGGCCTGGAGGGTTGGCAGAGGGCGCAGGATCCGTCGGGCGGGGCGGCCACCGCCGGAAAAGCTTCCCTGGTACCCTAAGCCACCATGAGCCTGGTACAGGTGATCGCCCTTGGCGGCGTCGGCGAGATCGGCAAGAACTGCACCGTGGTGCGCCAGGGAGACGACATCGTCGTCATCGACTGCGGCCTCAGCTTCCCCAACGAGGAGATGCTCGGGATCGACATCGTCGTCCCCGACTTCACCTACCTCGTCGAGAACCGCGACAAGGTTCGCGGCGTCTTCATCACCCACGCCCACGAGGACCACGTCGGGGGGCTGCCCTACCTCCTGCCCGAGCTCAACTGCCTGGTCTATGCGAGCGAGTTCACGCTCGCTCTGATCCGAAGCCGGATCGAGGAGCGCGTCCCTCATATCAGTCCCGACTTCCGCGTCTACAAGCACGGCGACGTGATTCAGGCCGGTTCCCTTTCCGTCGAGCCCGTCCGAGTCACGCACTCCATTCCGGAATCAAGCTGCATGGCAGTCCGGACCGACCACGGGATCGTGTTCTTTACCGGCGACTTCAAGTTCGACTTCACCCCCGTCGACGGCAAACTCGCGAACATCACCCGCATCGGCGAACTCGGCCGCGAAGGCGTCCTCCTGCTGTTGAGCGACTCGACGAACGTCGAGCGCCCAGGCTGGGGTCCCAGCGAGCGCGAGGTTTCGGCAGGGCTCCGAACGGTCTTCACCCATGCGTCGGGACGTGTTCTCCTCACCACCTTCGCCTCCAACATCCACCGGATGCAGCAGGTCTGCGAGGTTGCCGCCGAAACGGGGAGGAAGGTCGCGGTGGTAGGCCGGCGCATGGAGCAGAACCTCGACATCTGCATCCGCATGGGCTACGTGAAGATTCCGTCGGGAGTCCGGGTGCGGCTCGACGAAGCCCGCCTCCTGCCGGACGAGCAGCTCGCGATCCTGACCACCGGAAGCCAGGGAGAGCCGATGTCGGCGCTGGTTCAGATGTCGAAGGGGGAGTACGGCCGGCTGCAGATCAAGGCAGGCGACACGCTGATCTACTCCGCCCGGCCGATCCCCGGGAACGAAAGCGCGATCTGGCGCACGATCAACCGCCTCTTCAACCAGGGCTGCAAGGTGATCTACGACTCTCGGACGCCGATCCACGTCTCGGGCCACGCCTACCAGGAGGAACTCAAGATGATGGTGAACCTCACGAAGCCCTACTACATCGCCCCCGTTCACGGCGAACCGAGGCACCAGCACCTGTTCAACGAGATCGCCAAGAACATGGGCTACCCCGAGCACCGGCTCATCACGATGGAGGACGGCATCCCGGTCAACATGGACGAGACCCACGTGTGGGCGGGCGACCCGGTCCCTGCCGGGAGGGTCCTTGTCGACAACACGGGACAGGCCGGCGTTACGGACGAGGTCCTGCGGGACCGTCACAACCTCGCGAACGACGGCATCGTGATGATCACGATCGCCGTAGACATCACCCACGGCGAGATCGTCGGCGAACCGGTCGTCCAGGCCAAAGGTTTCTTCGATCCCGAGGGGGTTCTGGACAAGGCGAGCGAGCAGCTGAACGACCTGCTGAACTCGTACAGCCGGGAGGAGCTGCGGGACGTGACGCGCCTCAAGCACGACGCCTCGGAGGTCGTCAAGCGCCTGATCCAGCGTCGGCTGAACCGACGTCCGCTGATGGTCCCGAGCATCGTCGAAGTCTAGCGGACGCTTGCGTTACACTTGATTCGATGCAGGAATTCGCGCGCGAGCCCGAGCGGTTGACGGAAGTCGAGGCCAAGGAGCTCATGCAGCGCCTCGCCGCCTCGGACCAGGCGAAGGAAGAGGCGGCCGCGCAACCCTCCGTCGGCGACGTCGCCGACCTCACCGGGCAGGACGTCTCCAAGGTGCGGCGAGAGCTCGACATCCTTCGGCACGAGAACCGGCTGGCGGAGTTGGAACGGCAGCGCCAGGAGGAAGAGGCGCTCCTGCGGAAGATGCGCGCGGAGCGCGAGGTCGAGGAGGAATCGCTCGAGGAGGTCCAAGCCCGGCGGGAGGCCTGGCTGCGCCGCCAGGAAGAGATGTCGGAGTGGGCGTCTCGAAACGAGCCGGAGGTCGAAACTGCCGCTGCCCGTCAACGCTCGTCGAAGGCGCTTCAGGTCCTGGTCGCCGTGGTCTTCGCCATCCTGTTCCTCCTGTTCCTGATCAGCTTCATGGCGACGACGACCGTCGAGCGCTCGATCGAAACGCCGGTGGTCCCGTCGACGGAGACGGAGCGGAACTGACAGACTTCCGAAATGCGTAGGTCATTGGACACGCCCGTTGCCCAAACCCGCATTACACTGGAACCCACCATGCAGCAGTTCGAATATCCTGACGGCACCACGGAGCCGATCCGGCTCTCGGAAGACGAGGCTCGGGCGATGGCGGCGCTGCATGCGCACCGGCGACAGACCCAGTCGCAGCAGAGCCTTACGGAGCTTGCCGTCCAACTCGGCATCACCGAGACCGAAGCCATGGCGCTTCTTACGGAGGTCCGCGCCGGGAGCCCCGCCGTCCCGAGGTCTGAGAACCGCGTGGTGATGCACCTCCCTCCCGAACGGCACCTTTCGAGCTCGGCTTGGGCGCTGATCGCGCTGGCTGCGGCCATCGTCGTCGTGACGGTGGGCCTGTTCCTCTACCTGCCGGCGCGCGCGCATCCAGGCGACGCCGTCTTTGCCGAGTCGGGCGCGTTCCCCGAAGCGATGTCCGTTCCTCCGTTGCCGGCGCCGCCCGCCCCTCCGATCGTGATCCAGGACGGCGAACGGACGGTCACGATCCAGCCCGGGAACTAGGCTCGCCGCCGCCTTCGGCTACGAACCGGCGCATCGCTTCGAGGGTCTCGGCGCTGACATGGTGCTCGATGCCCTCGGCATCCACCGCAGCGACCTCCTCCCTCACTCCCAGACGCAGGAGGAAGTCGTGCACGATGCGGTGCCTCTCGCGGGTCGCTTGCGCAAGCTGGGTCCCTTTCTCGGTGAGGAAAATCGCCCGGTACGGTTGGGAGGACACCAGGCCCTCGCGCTGGAGGCGTTGGATCGTCTTCGACACGGTCACCTGACTGATCCCCAGCCGCTCGGCCAGGTCCACGGCGCGCGCCTCCCCCGTCTCCCGGATGAGCGACTCGATAAGTTCGACGTAGTCCTCCGCCTTCTCGCGGCTGTGATCGTCGCGGGTCCTCTGAAAGCGGTTGGTGGCCATACGACCGATATTGTGAACCATCGCCCGTTCGACCGCCGCACCATCGCCTTCGGTGGCGTCCCGAGCGCAAGAATCAGCCGCCTGCGGCGCGGCCTTGTTCCAACGTGGGTATTTTGAAGCACCCGTACCCATGACGACTGTGGCGAACCCTTACATTGCGTTCAAGCACGTGAAGGTCGAGTTTCCCGGACACGTGCGTGGGCTGCAGTCGGTCACCCTGGACGTGGCGAAAGGGGAGTTCGTCTTTTTCATCGGCAAGACGGGCGCGGGCAAAAGCACCCTGATCAAGCTCGTCACCCGCGAGGTGCACCAGACCTCCGGCTCGGTCATCCTCGACGGAAGGGACATCTCGCGAGTTCGCGACGGCTCCGCATGGTCGGTGCGCCGGCAGATGGGGATCGTCCCTCAGGACTTCGCCCTGCTCCCCCGCAAGCGCGTCTGGGAGAACATCGCGTACGCCATGCGGGCCGTCGGCCATTCTCGAAGGGAGGTGCGCCGGCGCGTGCCCCTGATTCTGGAGCAGGTCGACATCGGGCACCGGGCGGATGCCTTCCCTCACGAGCTGTCGGGCGGAGAGCAGCAGCGAGTGGCGATCGGCCGGGCCCTGATCAACAACCCTCCGCTGATCATCGCCGACGAGCCGACCGGCAACCTCGATCCCGAGCATTCGTGGGAGATCATGGAGATCCTTCGCCGACTGAACCAGAACGGGGTAACGGTTTTGGTCGCGAGCCACGATATGCTGGTGATCCATCGCATGGGCAAGCGCATCGTGACGATGGAGAACGGCATGGTCGTCTCCGACACCGCCGAGGAGGACGCGCTTGTTTGACCGCCTGTCCTTCATCTTCGGCGAGGCGATGATCGCCCTGCGCCGGAACGGATTCATGACGTTCGCCGCCGTCACGACGGTGGCCGTCTCCCTGTTTCTGTTGGGGGGAACGATCTATCTCCTGATCCATGGGGAGCGGGCGATGAAGACCTTGCCGAACCAGCTGGACATCCGGGTCCTCCTGAAGGACGGCGTCACCTACCCGCAGATCGTCCAGACGGCGAAGAGGCTCCGCAGCATCGAGGGGGTCAAAACGGCTCAGCACGTCCCCCGAGACAAAGCCTGGGAAAGGATGCGCAAGATGTGGGAGCCCGGCCTCACCGAAGGCCTCGTCAACCCGCTCGAGGACGCTTTCAAAGTGACGGTCGCCGACCTGCGCGCGACGGACACGGTCGTCGCCGAGATCCAGTCGATCGAGACCGTGCACAAGGTGCGCTACCAACCGGAGCTCCAACGCTTCCTGGAGCAGGCCATCCCCGTCCTACGGTGGATCGGCGGCGTCCTCGGCGGCACCCTCTTCCTCACGGCAGGGATCCTGATCTTCAATGCGATCAAGATGACGATCCTGTCCCGACGCCGCGAGATCCGGATCATGTCGCTCGTCGGAGCCTCTCGCTGGACCATCAGCTTCCCGTTCCTGGTCGAGGGCCTGTTCCAGGGCATCGCGGGCGGAACCCTCGCGGGGCTTCTTCTTTTCGCTTCGAATCAGATCGTCGAACGGCGCGTTTACGAGGCGTTCCGTTGGCTGGTCCCCCTGTTTCCGGTCGCCGAAGCGGTGGCGATCCTCGGCTGCATCGGCGGGCTCTATGGCCTGCTCTGTTCGATGATCGCTTTGAGGATGCGGGTATGAGGCTGCTCGTCGTCCTGATGATGTGCCTGTGCCTCGTGCCCGGGATCGAGGCTCAGAAGAAGGGGCGGAAGGCGACGAACGTGAGCAGCCTCAACAGCAAGCTCCGCTCCGTGCGACAGAACCAGGCGAAAATCCAGAAGGAGATTCGGCAGGCCAAAGCCCGCACCCAATGGGTCGTCAAGGACATCGACAAGGTCGACCATCGTCTGACGGTCGTCTCGGGGCAACTGGAGGAGACGAACGAGAACCTGTCGGCCAACAAGGTCGCCCAGAAGCGCATCGCCAACGAACTGATCGAGACCGGACACCGGCTCGACGAGACGAGGGAGCAGCTTCGCCGACGGTTGCGAGCGATCTACGAAGAAGGCGACGGCAGCTACCTCACGGTCCTGACCGGCAGCCAGAGCCTCGGCGACCTGGCGGTCCGGGCCGACATGATGCAGCGGATCGCCGAGCACGACCGGGAGCTGTTCGACCGTTACGTCGGGCTGAAGCAGGCCGTCACGAGCCGGAAGCGGCAGCAGGACCATGTGGTCCGGGAGATCGGCCGCCTGGCGGTCCACCACCGAAGGAAGGCGAGCGAACTGAGCTCCGTGCGCCGGGAGAAGCAGGAGGCCCTCCAGAGCCTCCGCGCCAGGCAGAACCAGCTCAGGGCGATGCTCGCGCAGTTCCAGGCCGACGAAAACGCGATCGAGGGGCAGATCGCCGCCTATATGCGGCGTATCGCGGCCGAAAGGCGGCGGCGGATGATCGCCAAACGGGTTCGGCGAGGAAAGCGGATGGTCACCGTCATGGTTCCGGCTCCGGCCCTGCAATTTACAGGGCGACTTGGCCGTCCGGTGAACGGGCCTCTCACCAGC
>DASWVS010000276.1:0-3432 GCA_036401135.1 Fimbriimonas sp. | reverse complement strand
CGCCCTCTTCGTCGACCCCGACTCGCCCGAGATGCTGAAAGCCGCGATCGACCGGCTGATCGAGGACGAGCCTCTCCGCCGCCGGCTTGCCGACCATGCCTACGACCGCGGAAGACAGTTCACGGTCGAAAGGTGTGCAGCGGGATATCTGGACGCATACGCCGAGCTCACTCGGAGCGATGTTCCGGAGACGACCCTCGCCGGCAAGTTCCTCCTCGCATAGCTGCCATGAACGTCAAGATCTTCTGCCACTCGCTGCTGTCGGACTGGAACCATGGCAACGCCCATTTCCTGCGCGGCGTGGTGAAGGAGTTCCAGTCGCGGAGGCATCGGGTGGACGTGTTCGAACCCGAGGGCTCCTGGAGCCTGACGAACCTGCTGGAGGACCGCGGCCTCTCGGCGATCGAGGGGTTCCGGCGCGCCTACCCCACCCTCGACTCGGTCCTTTACGATCCCCGCACCCTCGACCTGGATCGGGCGCTGGAGGGTGCGGACCTGGTGCTCGTTCACGAATGGAGCGACCACGAACTGGTTCGCCGGATCGGGCGACACCGGAGGTCGAAGGGGGGATACCGGCTCCTCTTCCACGACACCCACCACCGTTCGGTAACCGACCGTTCGGCGATGCAGGCCTACGACCTCTCCGGCTACGACGGCGTGCTCGCGTTCGGCGAGGTCGTTCGGAGGGTCTACCTCGAGAACGGATGGGCCAGGCGAGCGTGGACCTGGCATGAGGCGGCAGATCCCGAGGTCTTTCACCCGTTCCCGGGAACCCGGAAAGAGGGCGACCTTGTCTGGGTGGGCAATTGGGGCGACGAGGAGCGGACCGAGGAGCTTCACGAGTTCCTGCTCGAGCCGGCGAAGGCCCTCGGGCTGAAAGCGAAGGTTTACGGGGTGAGGTATCCCGAACACGCTCTCAAGGCGCTGGCACAGGCGGGGATCGAGTATGGGGGCTCTCTCGCGAACTACGAGGCTCCGCGGGTCTATTCGCGGTACCGGGCGACTGTCCACGTGCCGCGAAGGCCCTACGTGCGGTCGTTGCCGGGGATCCCCACGATCCGCGTGTTCGAAGCTCTCGCGTCCGGCATCCCGCTGGTGTGCGCGCCCTGGAGCGACGCGGAAGGCCTGTTCACCCCGGGGGAAGACTATCTGGTCGCGCGCGACGGCGCGGAGATGCAGGAGCACCTCCGGCGGATTCTGGAGGACGAGGCCTTCGCGGCCGGCCTTGCCAAGAGGGGGCGACGGACCGTCCTCGCCCGGCACACGTGCGCCCATCGCGTCGACGAACTGCTGAGGATCTTCGAGGAGATCGACCTCGAGGAGGAAACGCTGGTGACCAAGCAATGAAGATCGCCTTTTTCGGGTCCAGCCTCGTCTCCGCCTATTGGAACGGGGCAGCGACGTACTACCGCGGAATCGTGCGCGCCCTGCACGAACGCGGGCACGAGATCACTTTCTACGAACCGGACGCCTATGGCCGGCAGGAGCATCGCGACATCCCGGACCCGGACTGGGCGCGGGTCGTGGTGTACTCCGGTGAGGGCGAGGATGGGGTGATGCGCGCTCTCGAAGAGGCCCGAGACGCCGACCTCATCGTCAAAGCGAGCGGCGTGGGGGTGTTCGACGAACTGCTCGAAGCGCAAGTCGCGGGCCTGAAGCGCCCCTCCAACCTCGTCGCCTTCTGGGACGTGGACGCTCCCGCCACGCTCGACCGCGTCAACGGGGATCCTGCCGACCCGTTCCGGTCGTCGATCCCGAAGTACGATCTCGTGCTGACCTATGGAGGCGGCGAGCCGGTCGTTTCGGCCTATCGCAAGCTGGGGGCGCGCGAATGCGTCCCGATCTACAACGCGCTCGACCCGACGACGCATCACCCGGTGCCGAAGGATCCGCGTTTCGAGGGGGACCTGGGATTCCTCGGCAACCGGCTTCCGGACCGCGAGACCAGGGTGGAGGAGTTCTTCCTCCGGGCGGCAGAGCTTCAGCCGGATCGAACCTTCCTGCTGGGCGGAAGCGGATGGGACGACAAGCCCATGAGCGCCAACGTTCGGTACGTCGGCCACGTCTTCACGCCGGACCACAACGCCTTCAACTGCACGCCGCAGGCGGTGCTGAACATCAGCCGGGAGAGCATGGCCCGGTACGGGTTTTCGCCGGCAACCCGCGTCTTCGAGGCCGCAGGCGCGGGGGCGTGCCTGATCACCGACGAGTGGGTGGGCATCGAGCTCTTCCTCGAGCCGGACGTGGAGGTCCTGGTGGCAAGGGACGGGGCGGAGGTCGCGGCACACGTCGCGTCGCTGACGCCGGAACGAGCCCGGAAGATCGGCGAAGCCGCCTTGCGAAGAGTGCTGAACGAGCACACCTACTCGCATCGCGCAGCACAACTCGACCAACTGCTCGGTGCGAAGATCGGAGGTTTGAGCCTTGTCTGAGCGGCTACAGATCGTGGTCCTGGGCCTCTCGATCACCTCGTCGTGGGGGAACGGCCACGCGACGACGTTCCGTGGCCTCGTCCGGGAACTCGACCGGCAGGGGCACGACGTTCTGTTCCTGGAGCGGGACGTCCCCTGGTACGCCTCGCAGCGGGATCTCCCGAAGCCTCCCTACTGCCGATTGGGGCTGTACCAGACGCTGGACGAGTTGAGGGACCGGTTCACGCGGGAGGTTCGGGAAGCAGACCTTGTGATCGTCGGCTCGTATGTTCCCGAGGGGGTCGACGTCGGACGCTGGACAGTCGAGACAGCGCGAGGGGTGACCGCCTTCTACGACATCGACACCCCGGTCACGCTGGCGAAGCTTGCTCGCGAGGACCACGAGTACCTCTCGCCGGACCTGATCCCGCGCTACGACCTCTACCTTTCGTTCACCGGCGGCCCCACGCTGGAACGGCTGATGCGGGTGTACGGCTCGCCGCAGGCCCTTCCGCTCTACTGCTCCTTCGATCCGGCGCTTTACTATCCCGAGGATCTGCCCGAGCGGTGGGACCTCGCCTATATGGGGACGTACAGCGACGACCGGCAGCCGACCCTGGAGGCGCTGTTGGTCGCGGCGGCGCGGCAGTGGGATGGGGGGCGCTTCGCGGTCGCCGGTCCGATGTATCCTCCTTCGATCGTTTGGCCAGACAACGTGGAAAGGATCGAGCACCTCCCACCGAGCGAGCATCGGGCGTTCTACAACTCTCAGCGGTACGCGCTGAACGTCACGCGCGAGGACATGGTCCGCGCGGGCTATTCACCCAGCGTTCGCCTCTTCGAAGCGGCGGCGTGCGGAGTACCGATCGTCAGCGACGTTTGGGAAGGGCTGGATTCGTTCTTCGAGATCGGGAGCGAAATCCTCGTCGCCCGATCGACCGAGGAGAGCCTGTCTCTGATTCGCGGCAAGTCCGAAGCCGAACGGCAGGAGATCGGCGAGCGCGCGCGGCAACGGGTGCTG
>DASWVS010000275.1:0-5294 GCA_036401135.1 Fimbriimonas sp. | reverse complement strand
AAGATCGGGATGCCGCCGGGGCAGCCGGAAGAGCCGGGACCGGCGCCGGCAGACCTCGTCGCTCTGGTCGGCGATCCCCCGCCCTTCGCGGCCCCCGTGGCACCGCTTCGCCACATCATCCGGTTCGACGACGGTCTCGAGGTCAGCTATGTAGACCAGGTTGCGATGCGTCCGCGCTATGCGTACTTCCGGTTCCCGCAGGGGGTGATGTACGCGGGGCAGAGCGTCCGCAAGATGGAGGGTTCCGAACTCGCTTCGCTCTTTTCGGAAGCGGGGATCGATGGGACGGCGTCCAAGGTGTTCCAGGCCATCTCCCTTCTCGAGGGCGGATTCGACAGCGTCAACACGTACGACACCGGCTTCGTCAGCGTCGGCTTCATCCAGTTCGCCTGCCTCTCCGGCGGATCGGGCTCGCTGGGATCCGTGCTGCTCGAGATGAAGCGCAGCACCCCCGAGGAGTTCGAGCGGAACTTCCGACGGTTCGGCCTCGACGTCGACGACAGCGCCGTCCTTATCGCCGCCGATCCTTCCACCGGATCCGTTGTGAGAGGGCCGGAAGCCGCCCAGAAGATCATCGACGACAAGCGGCTGATCGCGGTATTCCAGCGCGCCGGCGCCCAGTGCCGCGCCTTCCGGCTTGCGCAGCTCAGGGTGGCGAAGAAGCAGTACTACCCGGATGAGGACGCAGTGAGCCTGATCTGCAACGAGGGGGTCATGTTCGGCAAGGTCTCCGACTTCATCAGGAGCGAGGCGGGGATGGCGACCCTCATGGATCGGAAGGTCAACACCGGGAAAACGGACCCCTTGATTTCGGTCGCCACGCGCGTCGCGAAAGAGCGGGGAGTCAAGACTCTCTCCGAACTCGCTGCCTTCGAGTTCGACATCGTCAAGGCCCTGAAGTACCGCAAGGACTACCTCGCCGACCCCAACCTCTCGCAACCCGCCCTCACGGAGCCGGTCCTGCCGAAAGAGAGGGCGTTCAGCTCCGCGAGCCGGGGTGGCGGGACGCGCGGCAAGCGGCGAAAGTCCTGACCGTCAGGGCCGGAGCCGCAATCGGAGAGCCGGCGAATCGTTGCCCCTGGTGTTCAGGTAGAGGCTGATAGCCAGGCTCATCAGGAAGAGGGTCACGGTCCCGTTGTCGACGAAGGCGCGGCTCGGGTGGAAAGGCGTCAGCGACTCGATCAGAAACTGGACGTAGGAGTTCGGGTTCTGCGTCAGACCGAGTTCCTCGCGGATCTGCCAGTGCCACTCCGTGCAGATGCAGAACCCCTGTCCATACCAGGCTCCCATCACCGTCCAGGAGAACAGCGTCATCAGAAGCGTGGCGAGGTTCGCCCTCCTTGTCCGGGGGTGGGCCCATCCCAGCACGTTGAACAACACCAGGCTCGTGTGGAACACGAGGAAGAAGGCGTTCAGGATGTGCAGGGAAACGACGTGCATGGGCTATGGCTTACTGTACGTCCTCCGACCCTCGTAATCCCTGCGTTTCGGTCCGGGTTTCCTAGGACTCGCACCCTCGCGGGGGAAGCAAGAGCGCGGGTCCATCGGATCAACCTGCCGCAAAGATCTCGTTGAAAAACGTCTTCATCGCCTCCCAGGAGCGGTGGTCCGCCGCCTCGTGGTAGGAAGGGCTTCCGAACACGGTGAACGGGTGGGCCTGGACGTTGTACACGTTGAACTGGTAGTCCTTCTTGGCGGCTTTCATCTCGTCGAAGAAGGCGAGCACCCTTTCCCGCGGGACCGACGGATCGTCCACCGCATGGTTGACCAGAATCTTGGCTTTGATATTGTTCGCGTCGGCGGGGTTCGGGGTATCGAGGTTTCCATGGAAGCTGACGACGCCGTTGAGGTCGGCGCCGCTGCGCGCGAGTTCGAGCACGCCTCCGCCACCGAAGCAGTAGCCGATCGCCGCCACCCTGTTCGTGTCGACGTTCGGCTGGCGCCTCAGTTCGGCGAGACCGGTCTGAAGCCGCCGACGGAACAGCGCCCGGTCGTTACGGTATTTTCCGGCCTGTTCACCCGACTCCTGCGGGTTCTTGGGTCGGACCCCTTTGCCGTAGATGTCGACGCAGAACGCCACATAGCCCAGTTCGGCGAGCATCTTGGCGCGCCGCTGTTCGTAGTCGTTGAGTCCGTCCCAGTCGTGAACGATCATGACCCCTGGACGGATGCCCGTTTGGGCGTCGTCGTAAGCGACGTAGCCCTGCAAGGCCGCGTCGCCATCCCGGTACTCGACGTCCCGAGTCACGATCTCCGCATGCGCGCTCGCCGCCAAAAAAGCCGTCAAAAGCATCAACCTCCGCATAGGGGCTTCTACGCAACGGAACAGCCTCCGTTCGGCACCCTTCATAGAACTAACACCCGTCGCGAGAGGTGACGTCGCGGCGTGCGTTCGGGAGAGCGAGCAATGGCTAAAAACGTAATCGGACTTTTCGACGACCAGGAGAGCGCGAGGCGGGCGATCGACAGCCTGACCCGCAGCGGCTTCGCCAACGACCGGATCAGCGTCATCGCCTCGGACCAGGAGGGGGCCTTCCAGCGCCATTCCGTCGACGAAGGCGGCAACATCGCGGCAGAAGGCGCGGTCACCGGACTCACCTCCGGAGCGGTGGTGGGAGGCATCCTCGGGTTCCTCGTGGGCACGGGCGCGATCTTCATCCCCGGAGGATTCCTCGCGGCAGGACCGATCGCCGGCCTCATCACGGGAGCGGCCGCCGGCGCCGCGACGGGCGGCATCCTGGGCGGCCTGATCGGGATGGGCATCCCGAAGGAGCACGCCGACGTGTATGCGGAGGGCGTTCGGCGAGGCGGCGTGATCGTCGCTGTCGAAGCCGACGAGCGAGAGGACGAGGCTGAAACGATCCTGCTCGACCACGGCGCCGTCGACGTCGAGGAGCGGCGGGATATCTATCGGGCGGAGGGTTTCGAGCGGTTCGATGAGAACGCGCCTCCCTACACGAAGGAGCAGGCCCTTGAGGATGGTCGGGACGACGACGTCGGGCGCACCTCGTTCGTGCAGGATCGCCAGGCGGGACGGACTCCCGCGCCGTCGTTCCCCGAAACCTCGGGCCTTGGAGCCACCGAGGGCTCGCTGACCGATTCCTACACGGGCCTCGGGCCGCACTCGATCAGCACGGGAGCGATCGGACAGCCGATCGACGGCGTCACCCGCGAGACCGTGCGCGACATCGGAGCCGGCGTCCACGACGACGCCCACGCAACCCCGCCGCCTGTCGTCGAACCCCGGCCGCCGGCCGACGGGTTCCACAACGAGGACGCGGCTTCGGTGCAAGGCGAGGGCCTTGGCACGCCGCGAACCGACTTCACCGCCTCCGGAACGCCCGGCGACTTCGCTCCCAGCACCGCAGGCACCACGGGAACGATAGGGGCGACCTCCTTCGATCAAACTTCCGTGACCCGCGAGCCCGCCATCGGTACCGGATCCGGAAACGCCGCGTCCACCGAGCGAACCCAGCCGATGGTCGACTTTCGAAGCGACTTCGACCGAGAGTTCGCCCATAAGGGCATGACCTACGAGCAGGCGCTCCCCGCCTTCGAGTACGGCTACCAGTGTCGGAACAACGAGAGCTTCCGGAACCGCGAGTGGAACGAGATCGAGCAGTCGATGCGGGACGACTGGGAGAGCCGACAGCCGGGCACGTGGATCATGTACCGGGAGATCGTTCGGTCTGGTTGGGAAAGGCCCGACGAATCGCGTGCGAACCGGGCCGAGCTTCTCTAGGGTTCCGAGCGTTTCTCGCCGAAACGAACATAGGGCTGGAGACGCTCTTTGGCGGAGGCGACCCGGGTCGCCTCCGCGTCCATCAGCGGCAGCCGCATCCGAGCGCCCTCAATGATGCCCATCTCAGCGAGGAGGCTCTTGTTGAGCGTGGGCTGAGGGCCAAGCCGCAGCTCCTCGATGCCGGCTCGGAGGTACGCGTACTTCGTCCGCCGGGACTCCTCGTCCCGGTCCTCGACGATCTGTACCAGCCAGTCGGAGAGGATGTTGGCGGCGCCGCTGATGGTGCCGGTCCACCCCTTCTCGAGCGCTTCCATGAGGAGCGTTTCGTCCCCGACGTAGAGCCGCTTGTGCCCGATCGCGTGGGCGTAACCCTCGAGGTTGGCCCTCTCCCCGCTGCTGTCCTTCAGGCCGACGATCCGCTCGTGCCGGGCCAATCGGGCGACCAGGTCCGGACCGAGGGGGACCCTCGTGCGCTGCGGGAAGTTGTAGAGGATGAGCGGGAGCGGACCGGCATCGGCGAGCGCCAAGAACCACCGGTACAGCCCCTCTTCCGACGCCTCGTGAAAGTAGCTGGGAGGCATCACGAGACCGGCCGATGCCCCGGTCTTCGCCGCCTGTTGCGCGAGCCAGACGGCCTCGCTCAGGCTGGAGGTCGAGATCCCGAGGATGATCTCGAGGTTTTCGGCGACCGAGGTCGCCAGCCGGACCAGGTCCCGCTTCTCGACCGCGCTCAACGAGGGGCCCTCGCCGTTGGTCCCGGCGAGGACGACGCCGCGACAGCCGGTCGAGCGAAACAGCGAAATCAGCCGTACCACGCTCGGATGGTCCACCTCGCCGGAGGCGTCGAAGGGGGTCACGCTCGCCGGAAAAACGCTCATGCCCCATTATGGGGGCCGCAGTCTGCTTAAAGAACGTTGCCGCTGACCGTGTTAACCAGAGTGCCGAACCCGACCCGGTATCCGTCTCCCTGACCGTAGCCCGTGATCGCCACCGTGTCGCCGTCCTCCAGGAAGGTGCGCTCCTCGCCCGTCTCCTCCATGCGAATCGGCTTGGACCCGCGCCACGTCAATTCGAGCAACGAACCGAAGCTGCCTTCTTCCGGCCCGGAGATCGTTCCTGTCGCGTAGAGGTCGCCCATCTCCATGTTGCACCCGTTCGAGGTCGCGTGGGCGATCTGTTGGGCGAACGACCAATAGAGATGCCTGGCGTTCGTCCGGCTCACGACCTGCGGCCTCGACATCCGCTGCGTCTGGATCGAGACCTCTAGCACGAGGTCGTAGTGGCATCGAGAACCGGGCGGCATCCGGAGGTGCTCCAAAGGCTCGGGATCCTGGCGGCAGCCGTCGATGCGGAACGGCTCCAGCGCGTCGAGGGTGACGATCCAGGGGCTGATCGTCGTCGCGAAGCTCTTGGCGAGGAACGGGCCGAGAGGTTGATACTCGAATCGCTGGAAGTCCCGCGCCGACCAGTCGTTGACAAGGACGACCCCGGTGATATGCTCTTCGGCCTCTCCGACCGGAATCGGCTCGCCGAGGCTGTTGCCGCCGCCGAT
>DASWVS010000274.1:0-4063 GCA_036401135.1 Fimbriimonas sp. | reverse complement strand
GCTGAAGGGGGGCGCCGACCTGCGCGCGGTGCAGGAGCTTCTCGGGCACGAGTCGATCGCGACCACGCAGGTTTACACCCAGCTCGATCTCGAAGAGGTTAAGCGCAAGTACCGGTCCGCGCACCCCCGTGCGTAGGTCTGATCCGCAGGGCGGGTGCCCTGCGGACCCGGATGCACGGCAGGTGCCGTGCGCTCCCTATCTTGCGTCGGCCGGCGGTTTGAACCCGGGCGGGTTGTGCCCGCCCTCCGCTCCCGGCCGGGGAGGCCCGCCTTTGGGAGGCGGTTTGTCCGTCAGCCCCACCTGGGGGTTGGAGCATCCGACCAGCGGAACGATGAGGATCAAGGCGAGAACAAGCCTCAGCTTGTGGTCCACCATTTCCCCCAGTACTTCCAAAGGTCGTGCGAGTCCATGAAGGCGCAATACTCGTCGCGGGTCCAGGCGTCGTCCCAGGACACGAAGTGGCCGCGCCGGGCCTTTCCCGCGTGGGAGTCGAGGAACAGGGTCGGGATCTGGTTTCCGTTGTGGGAGAGTCGGGTCTGCCAGACATGGTTCCACCAGCTCCACTCGCCGGGGTCGGTGCTCGTGTCGATCCACGAGGCCTGATAGTTCCGGAAGTAGTACCACCCAACGTTCGTGCCGGCCCAGATGGAGGGCATGACGGTGAATCGCGAGGCGATGTCGTCCTGGCTGGTGATCGTTCGGCCGTAGACGTAGCCCCAGGGCCATTCCACGCAGCCGGTCGGACCGTTCCAGTATCCGGCGACGCCGCCGTCGTTGATCGCGTACGTCGTCACGACGTCCCAGTAGTAGTCGCCGATCTTGTCGCCGGCGGGAATCGTCCGGGTTGGATCCCAGAAGATGTGCGGGCTCTTCGAATACGGCTGCAGGAGATACGCCCAGGTCGGGCGGTCCCAAGAGGTGAGTTCGTGGTCGGTTAGGACCATGCCGTCGTCGTAGTCGCTGGCATACATGTGCATGGCGGTCCCGATCTGCTTGAGATTGGACAGCGCCGCCGCACCCTTGGCGGACTTCTTCGCCTGGGCAAAGACGGGGAAAAGAATCGCGGCAAGAATCGCGATGATAGCTATGACGACCAAAAGTTCGATTAGAGTGAAGGCTCTCCTCATCGATAGACCTCCTCGAATGCGCCGCCGCTCGGCGACGCCGCCTCCATTCTAGATCAAGTTGAGGCGGTACACAGACCGTCTTTCGTCTCGGAGGCTTATTCAATAAGGTAGCATCAGGATGGAGGCGCCTCATGGCAATGATCGACGCGTTCGTGAGAATCATCGAGCTGCCCGCCGTCCGGATGGTTCGGTCGGGCACCTCGCCGCTCGGCGAGTTCGACGCCTGGTGGTCTTCGATCCCGGTTCCGCCCCGCAGCAACCTTTGCCCGCGCGATTGGATGTGGTTCAACCCGCTGAACCGAGCGCTCGAGTGGCTTTACGTGCTCCCGGAAGGATTCCAAGACACCGGAGGGTTCGAGGAGTTCGACTTCCCGGGAGGCCTTTACGCCGTAGCGGCATGTCGGGACGACGAGGCATCGATGGCCGAGGCTTCCCGCGCCATCCGCGCCTGGCTCGCCAAGAGCAGCGTGTTCGAGGAAGATTTGACGACGACCGGGCCTGGGGCGCGGCACGAAATGGGTCGCGTCACAACCCCGGTGAATGCCAAACAGACGCTCGGCTATCACCAAGCGGACATCTACGTGCTGATCCGGTTGATTCCGGACGACGAGAAGTGAGGCTCCCCCTTCGCAGTCGGGGCGAAGGGGGGAGGGAGATCAGCCCTTGACGCCGGGGTTCCGGTCGGCCTTGATCTCAGCGAGGTTCTTCATCCCGTCGCCGTCGGAGTCGAGGTCCTCGATCTTCTTGAGGGCCGCAGGATCGAGCTTCTTCGAACCGCCGTTGGCCTTGCTCATGGCGACGCCGTACGGGTTCAGCTTGCCGCCCTTGGCGGTCGCGTGGCAGACGCCGCAGTTGGCCTTGCCGAGTTTCGAGTCGCCGTCTATTTTGTAGGTGGCATCGAAGACCTTCGTGAACGTGCCGAAGGATAGCGCGAGTACGGAGAGGCTCATGGCGGCCGAGACGTAGAGGATTCGCTTCATTGATTGCTCCTGATTGGGTCTCGCTGCGAAACCAGCTTTTTCGCCAATCTTCATGATTATTTTACGGATCTGATGATCAAGCGTTACTAGGGATTGCGATACAATCGGCGAAAATTCCTACCCGTAAATGCGTTTAGGAAAACCTTTCCCCGCAAAGGGAACCCTGGCACCAGCCGCAACGTTGCATGACCTTGGGAAAAGCTATGCCGATCCTCCAAACCTTCATCGTTCTCTCCGTCCTCGCCGGACAGTCCGTAGACGCGTCCACCGCGCTTGGAGGGCGTTCGCCGACCGTCGGTCCCGCCCGCGCCTCGACCGTGGTGGTCGCCTTCAACGACTATGAGTGCCCGGCCTGCCGCAAGTGGGATGCCAAGGTTCGCGAATGGATTGCCAAACGACCCGGGTCATGCCTGGTGTATCGGCATTTCCCGCTCAAATCCCGGCACCGGCTGGCAGTCCCTGCGGCGGTGTTGGCGGAGCAGGCGCGCCGGAAGGGGATATTCCTTTCCGTGCACAAGGACCTCATGGCAGGCGACGCATTGACCGAGGAGGCGGTGAGGAAAATCGCCAAGCGGTATGGACTCACGCACGCCGAGAGGAGCGCCGCCGAAAGGAGCGTCGACCTTGACCTTTCCGACGCGATGCGCCTGAAGCTCCAGATGGTGCCGAGCTTCGTCGTAATCAAAGACGGGACAGCAACCGTCCTGACGGCACAGGAACTGGAGAAGTCGCTCGAGCCTTCCTTGACAGTTCGCGAAATCGTCGCTACCAGGGCGGCGGCCCCTGAGATTCGTCCTTCGCGGCTTGGATTCCGACCCTCCAAGCCGCGAGGATTGCTAGTTGGTCTTGAAGGACCAAGGCTCGTTGGTCGGAAGCTGCTGCGCAGAGGCGAACGCCCATCCTCCGGGCGCGCGAACGAGGTTGTAGGCGTAGCGGCTGGTCAGTACCATCGGGCCGCGCCCGGTCCGGTAGGAAAGCCTCTCTTCGACCCAGACCATCAGTTCGTTGTCCGTCAGCTGGACGTTCTTGATCGTGTTCTTCATCCGTGCGTTCTGGACGCCGTCGAGGGCGGACATGGCGGCGGCTTTGAACCGGGCCTTATGGATGCGGTTGCCGTCGGCATCCACCTGATAGAAACCGGGGGTGAAGAGCGAGAAGTAGGCGTTGTATCTGCCGGAGTTGAACAGAGAGTCCGCACGATGGAACAGTGCGATCGCCTGAGCGCGGTCCGAACTTCGTTCCGACTGGGCAGAGGAGATGGCGGAAACGGACAGCACGGCGAGCACCAGAAGCGATGAAGTCGTCTTCATAGCTGCATCGTAGCACCCTTTTTGCGCGCGAAGTAGCAATTTCTGCCACTTCTATTTCCCAAGGCTTTCCCAGGTGGCGTTGGATTGCGCCTGTCCGCAGGGCGGGTGCCCTGCGGACCCGGATGCACGGCAGGTGCCGTGCGCTCCTCGGCTAGGCTGTTTCCTTGGCTCGCTCCAGCATCACCTCCAGCACCTGGCGGGCGGCTTGGGTGAGGACCGTACCGGGGCCGAAGATGCCGAGGACGCCTTGGCTGTACAGGAAGTCGTAGTCCTGGGCCGGAATGACGCCGCCGACCACGATCAGGATGTCCTCCCTGCCGAGCTTGGCGAGCTCCTCGATCACCTGCGGGACCAGCGTGTTGTGGCCGGCGGCGAGCGACGAGACGCCGAGGATGTGGACGTCGTTCTCGACCGCCTGTCGGGCGACCTCGGAGGGCGTCTGGAAGAGGGCGCCGACGTCGACGTCGAAGCCCATGTCGGCGAAGGCGGTGGCGACCACCTTCTCGCCCCGGTCGTGACCGTCCTGGCCCATCTTGGCGACGAGGATCCGCGGACGGCGGCCTTCGATCTCGGCGAACTCGTCGGCCAGGGCGCGCGCCTCGGCGTACTCGTCCGTGTCGCCCGCCTCCATCCGGTACATGCCTG
>DASWVS010000273.1:0-5677 GCA_036401135.1 Fimbriimonas sp. | reverse complement strand
CAGCGCATCCCGAACGGCGCGCCACAGTTCAAGCCCTTCGGGCATCCTCACAGTCACTCCGCTATGATGGGACAGCAACCATCGTTCGATCAAGAGCGCCCATGCTGTACAATCCCGCATTCCGTCCGGAGGAAACAACCGAAACATGACCGAGGAGAAGAAGTCCAAGCCCGTGCTGTTGTCAGGCGGGAATCCACAGATCGCGAAGGGAGACGGGGACGGCCCGGTCCAGGACTACATCGCTGCCATGCCCGGATGGAAAAGGGAAGTGGGGCAGCGTCTCGACGCATTGATCGGACGCGCCGTGCCGAACGTTCGGAAGGCGGTCAAGTGGAACTCGCCGTTCTATGGCGTCGAAGGCAAGGGCTGGTTTTTGAGCTTCCACTGCGTCACGAAATACGTCAAGGTGGCCTTCTTCCGAGGCGACCTGCTCGATCCGGTGCCGCCCGTGGGTTCGAAAGACCCGAAGACGCGCTACTTCCATGTCCACGAGGGGGAGGAGATCGACGAGGAACGGTTTGCCGGCTGGGTGAAGCAGGCGTCGGAGCATCCCGGCTGGATGGCCTAGGGGGAGAGCGATGGACCCGAAGAGAGTCGAACAGTCTGATTGGCGGGTGGAGACGCTGGCCCGCGTACGGGAACTGATCCGGGAAGCGGATCCGGAGGCGGTCGAAGAGGCCAAGTGGAGGAAGCCGTCCAATCCGGCAGGCGTCCCCACCTGGTCCCACGGCGGGATCGTCTGCACTGGCGAGACCTATCGCGACAAAGTGAAGCTGACGTTCGCGAAGGGAGCATCCCTGCCGGATCCGGCAGGACTCTTCAACTCGAGCCTCGACGGCAAAACGAGGCGCGCCATCGACCTTCGCGAGGGCGAGACGGTGGAAGAAGACGCTTTTCGGGCGCTGGTTCGCGCCGCCGTGACGCTGAACATGACCAAGGAAGCCCTTTCCTAACCCTCGATCGGCGGCGGCTCCTCGACGAACTCGCGCAGGGCGTCCAGGCGGGCCTCCCACTTTCGCTCCAGGTCGGCGATGAACCTCATCGCAAGTTCGAGCGTTCTCGGATCGAGGTGCACGAGGACATCGCGTCCCTTGGGTTCGAGGACGACCAGTTCCGCATCGGCCAGAACCTGCAGGTGCTTCCGCGCTCCCTGGCGGGTGATGCCCAGACCGCCCGACAGCGCGCCGATGGTGCAAGACCGATTCCCCGTCAGTCTTTGCACCATCTGCAGCCGCACCGGATCTCCCAGCGCCCGGAAGACCGTTGCCGCTTCCATCAGGCTTGCGCCGCGTACTTCGCCAGCCGGTCCAGCATGTAGTCCCAGCCTTCGTTGTTGTCCTTGAAGGCCTTCTCGTACACTTCGGCGGGCAGGGAGGCGAAACCGCTTTCGGTGAGTTTCAGCCTCGTCCCTTCGGCGACCGGCTCGAGCCGAAACTCCACCAGGGTGTTCGGCTGCTGGAGGACGTCCCCTCCGGTATCGAGGCTGTCGCTCCCCGGTCTCCAACGGTAGGCGAAGTAGTGGTGCGGCTCGGCGGCTTCCACGTAGATCGAGGATTTGCCGTACTCGCCGAAGTCGAGGGTGGGCCGCTCGCCCGGCTTCAGCCTCCCCTCGATCGCATCCGGAAACCACCGGACGATCTGTTCCGGCTCGGCGATGGCGTTGTAAACCCGTTCCACCGGGGCCCTGATGATAATTTCCCTTTCGATCGTGTCTCGCATGCTCGTTCGTTCCATTGTGCCGTCCTTCACCGGTCTCCGTAGCGGTCGTGGAACCGCATCCAATCCATGGGGCTTTGCTCGCGTCGGCCTTTCGGCGCAAGGTCGAGGAAGTTGTAGGCCCCGATCAATAGGTCGAGGCCCCGCTCGTAGGTCGAATAGGTGCGATAGACGTTACCGTCCGCGTCCTTGGCAAAAACCGTCAGGCCGGGCTGGTCCTCGCCTTGGAGCCTCTGTTCGACGTAGTTGAAAAACACCGGCCCTGCCTCGAGGTCCTGGGGACGGAACGATGCGCCCATGTCGTAGCTGAAGTCGCTGCCGTGGGACGACAGCCAGCGAAAGGTCCACCCCATCCGGTCTTTGAACGGCAGGAAGTCGGCAAGCGGGGCCCGGGAAACCGCGACGAAGCCGAGGTCGTTGTGCTCGAAGTGCTGCCGGGCGCCATCCGCGTGGTCGCAAACGAAGGAGCAGCCGGGGCAGCCTTCGTCCCAACCGGAGGCGTACATGAAGTGGTACACGACGAGCTGGCTCTTGTCCTCGAAGAGTTGGTCCAGAGACTGGGTTCCGTCGGGCCCCTCGAAGAGGTAGTCCTTGTCGATCCTCACCCAAGGAAGCTCGCGGCGCAGTCGGTTGACCTCGTCGCGGGCGCGGGTGAGCTCCTTCTCTTTCGCGAGCAGCGTCCTCGCCGACTCGAGCCACTCTTGTGGCGTAACGACGGGATGCGTGGGGATGGATGAGAGGGTGGTAGCCATGTTCGAATGCCTCCTGCGGTCGCTCAAATAGGCAACCGACAAGTTGCATTATAGCGTGTCGGTCGAAAAAACGCAACAGAACGGTTGCATTTATTCTGATCGACGGTACTCGTCCTCTGCGACTTTCTCCATCCACTCCACCGCTTTGCCTTCGAAGCTCTCCTGGATGGCGATGTGCGACATCGCGTTGGCCGGTGACGCACCATGCCAGTGCTTCTCGCCCGGCGCGAACCAGACCACGTCGCCGGGACGGATCTCCAGTACCGGCCCTCCTTCCCGCTGCGCCCACCCCAGGCCGGATGTCACGATGAGCGTCTGTCCGAGCGGATGCGTGTGCCAGGCCGTTCGGGCGCCGGGCTCGAACGTCACGAGATTGCCCGCCGCGCGGGCGGGTGCTTCGGGTTGGAACAGAGGGTCGATGCGGACGGTGCCGGTGAACCAGTCCGAAGAGCCTCGAGCCGAGGGCCGTGATCCGTTTCGCGCGATGTCCATGGTTCTACTGATGGCCGACGACCCGGTGAGAGATGTAAGACTCACCGTTACTTATTCACTCAACCGCCTGTCGCTCGGCGTCGCCGAACCCCGTGCACTCGAGGCAGATCCGAGAAGCCTCCGAACTGATCTACGAGGTCGCGACCCGCGTGGTCATCCTCGGGGACGGGGAACGTTCTCGCCGGGACGCCGGGAAACCACGATGAGGATGCGCGGCGGCGGGACGTTCGGCCGGGACTGGTCAAAGCTTGCGGTGCGTTCAGGAGGTCCTCGGCGTCTCGCTCGACCGTGAGTACGCCGAGGGCCAGACCAAGGCGGTAGCCGCGCGGCACGGGACGACTTGGGATCAGATCTACGACAAGGCAATCCCCGCCACCTATCTCGTGGACGGGAATACGGGGAAGATCCCGGCAACCGGCGCGGACCTGAGGGGGGTGAAGCTTGTCGGCACCCTCGAAAAGGTGTTTGCAGGTCGAACGCGTCGCAGGGCCGATCCTTAGGCGGCAGGTATCGTGCCAGTGATGGCCGGCCTAACGGTGGAACACAAGCGATTCGGCGAGATGCCCTATGCGATTCTGACCCGCGAGGGTGGCGGTACCCGGCCGTACGTTATCGTCCAGCACGGCTACACCGGGAGCCTGGACACCGAGATCCCGTACGGTCGCCGCTTCGCCGAGCTTGGGTACACGGCGCTCGTGACCGAAGCCGACCTTCACGGGCAACGGGCGTCGGACGAGGGAAGGGCGCGGTTCGAGTCGGACTTTCCGCGGACGATGGGCGCCGTGGTGGAGGCGTCGATCCGCTCCATCAAGGGACTAATGGACGAGATCGGCGTCGAAGAGGCCGGCTACTTCGGCATTTCGATGGGCGGCTTCATCGGTTTCCGGCTGGCGTCCGAGGACCCGCGAGTCAAGGTGCTCTGTCCGCTGATCTCGCATCCGGTTTCCTATTGGGCCGATCGGACCGGGGATCCGGAACGCATTCGGGCCATGGACCCATCGCTGCATCCAGAGCGGCTCGCACACTGCGCGGTGCTCATCCAGAACGGCCTGGCGGACGAGGTCGTGCCGATCGACGAAGCCCGAAAGCTCTTTCAAAAGCTGAGCCTCCTTCTGCCGCCCGACCGATGCCGGATGATCGAATATCCCGGCGTGGGGCACGAGGTGCCGGAAGCGATGGTGGAGTCGTCGCTGAGATGGATGCAGAAGCACTTGCCGACGAAGGCGTAGGCCGAGTCGAGCGCCCCCGCTACAGCCTTCTGGCCCAGATTCTTCCCGTTGGGTCGGTCCAGAAAGAGACCGCGCCGTTGCCGAACCCTGTTGCGACTGGGTCGATTCCTTCACCGAGATCGACCGTTTCGCCGGCGCTCCGACCACCGTAGACGCGGCCTGCTCGTTGAAAGACGAACGCCGTCGAAGGACCGGCCGGCGCGACCCACGCCTGCATACCAGGCCTCATCTCTGTTTCAGGCGAGCCCGGGCGGCACGTGAACAGCCTGTCCTCCCTGCGCCAGACGGTAACGACCCGTCCCTTCGAATCGACCGCGAGCGAACCTCCGTCCATGGGACAAGCGTTGAGCCGCCACGACCCCGTCCCCAGCTTCAGCGCCGGCGAGAACGACCTGCCGCCGTCCCGGGAACTGGCGAGGTACATGTCCCTGGCTCCGCCGAGCGAGTTTCGAAACATCACGTAGAGGCGGTTATCGGGTCCGAATGCGGCGGAGGGGTGGCAGCATTCGCATACCGTGCCCTCGGGAGAGCGGTAGACCCGCGCGTTCTTCGACCAGGAGGCTCCCCCGTCTCGGGAAGTGGCTACCCAGATCTCGGTGCCTTTGTTTCTCAGATCGAGCCAGACGCAGGCGATCGTACCGTCCCTGCCCGCCGCCATGGCGTGCAGCCCTTCGCGCGCTGCACCGGGCTCGTCGCTGACCTTGGTAGGGCCGCTCCACGTCTTGCCCGCGTCTTCGGATCGCCAGGATAATAGGTCGCCGTCCCTTCCCCCGCCCCGCTCGCCATAGATCGCGGACACGACGAGCCGGCTCCCTGACGCGACGATCCTCGGTCCCCGGCGCATCCCGATCGACAGCTTGCCGGCGTTGCCGATGCGCACCGGCGGGCGAAAAGCCAGGTCGTCGCCGGCCTGCGAAACATAGAGGTCGTCGCCTGATCCGTAAGCGACGAAGAGACTCCGCTCCCTCGCCGCCGCCTGCGGCCCCTTCGCAAGGATCCCCGGCCCCGTCACCGCGACCTGCAGGGAAGGAACCCCGAGCAAAAGAAGAGCAGATAAGGCGAGCACAACGTATTATGGGGCCGGTTTCATCGGACATCCCCCGGCGGGAACCCTCTCCCCACGGAAGGGGGTTCTGGAGAAGCCCTCTCCTTGAGGAGAGGGAAGGGTGAGGTGGCGACGGCGCGGCATTCCCCTTCGCAAGAAAGTGGGTGCCTCCACACGCGTCTGTGCGGTGTCGATAGATCCTTTCAGCTTCTATCCCTCCACACCTCAGATGGGGAACGGTTCGACGGCCATCCCTCGAAATTCCGTCAGCAGGGACCGCTCTAGGCGCTCCTCCGCAGACAGTTCGTGTCCCGGTTCGTGGTGTAGAAGGAAGTGCCATTTCGTCCGGTTCGGTTGATGAGACACGAATGGAGGACGAGAATGGCAAGTAAGAGCATAGCTCTCTTCGAGGGCGCGGAAGTCAGGGACACGCTCAAGGAGCT
>DASWVS010000272.1:0-2510 GCA_036401135.1 Fimbriimonas sp. | reverse complement strand
AAGACTAAGCGGATCAAGGTCAAACTAGCCGACGGCAAGGAGAGGACGATCCAGCACATGACCTGCACGTCGTTCTGGCATCCAGACGGCACGCCGATGTCCGCTCAGCAGTTCCTGGAGCTTCTTTTCGGCAAACTTCCTGCGTTCTTCAAAAACGAAGCCGAGCTGCGCGAGATTTGGAGCCGGCCGGAGACACGCAAGAAGCTTCTGGAGGGGCTTTCCTATCAGGGATTCGGCCGCGAGCAGCTTGCCGAGATGCAGAAGCTGATCGATGCCGAGAAAAGCGACGTTTTCGACGTCCTTGCCCACGTCGCCTATGCACTGCCGCCCTTGACCCGCGAGGAACGGGCGCAAAGGGCACAGGTTCACATCGATGCGGCGTTCAGCAGCAGCCAGCAATCTTTCCTGGGGTTCGTCCTGCGCCATTACGTGGCGATCGGGGAAGAGGAACTCGCCCAAGAGAAGCTCGCTCAACTTTTGCGGCTCAAGTACCACAACTCGATCTCGGACGCCATCGCCGACCTTGGAAAGCCCGACGAGATCAACCATGCGTTTACCGGCTTTCAAAAGTTCCTTTATCTCGACGCGCCACAGGCTGCAACCGTGCCGGCGTATACACCTTGAGCGGGGAGGACTCGCCGCCGAAAGGTAACCTGCCGGGTCGTCGCATGGCAGACCAGCCTGTTTTGCAGAGTCGGAGTTTGTTCGACGTGCTCAAGGGGATCGGCATCTTGGAGGTGGTGATCCATCACACGCTGGGATTTGCGGGACGGAAGTATGCCGACCACGGCAGCTGGGAGTGGTGGGCGATGCGGGTCGCGAACCGGATCCTCCATTTCGCGGTGCCGCTGTTCCTGTTCGTTTCGGCGGCGCTCCTGACGGCGAGCCTGATGAAGCGGCTGGACTGGCAGCGGTTCGTGAAGCGGCGGGCGGGGCGCACCCTGTGGCCGTACCTGCTCTGGTCCGCGATCTACGTCGGCTTCCGGCTGGCGGTGCTGCGGGTAGGGAACGACGTCGAGACGGTGAGCCTGGCGTATCCGGTGGTGGGGACGCTCACAGGGCCGCGGCTCCTGGTCGACGTGCCGGACCTCGTGCGGTCGCTGTTGTGGGGGAAGGCGTACTACCACCTCTACTTCATGTCGATCCTGCTGCAGATGGCGCTGGTGCTGCCGTTCGCGATCCTGGCGGCGCGACGGACGAACCTGGGGTTCGGGGCGACGGTGCTGGCGGGGCTCGCACTGCAGCTGGCGATGTTCCTGCTCCAGTGGGCGGTGCTGCGGTTCGCAAGCCCGGCGTCGCTGATCCTGTGGTACCTGCCGTCGGTGTTGACGGGGGTTTGGCTAGGGATGAACCGTGATCGGTGGCCGGAGGTTTGGGACCGGAACCGGCGGTGGATCGTCCCGGCGGCCGCGGCGAGCCTGGCGCTGTACCTTGCGGTGGAGATCTCGCTGGAGACGGGCCGGCACGCGAGCAGCCTCGCGCTGAACTCGTCGTTCGTGCTGTACACGCTCTCGGTATCGCTCCTGCTGCTGGGTATGGGCCCTGCGATCGAGCGCTCCCGCTTCGGGCCGTTCTTGGCCTCGCTCGGTCAGATCTCGCTGCCGGTGTTCCTGATCCATCCCATGGTGCTCTACTTCCTGGGCGGACCGACCATCAACCGGATCCTGGGGTCGCTGCCGTTCAGCTTGGCCTGGACGATCGCGATCGTGCTCGGCGTCAGCGTGGCCTTCGCCCGCCTGGTGCTGCGCGCGCGGCTGGACACGACGATGTTCGGCCAGCAGTACCGCCTTTACCGACTCGATGCGCGCCCTTAGCCGCCGGCTCCGATGTCCCGCCGGTAGAACGCTCCGTCGAACGACACCGCCCCGCAAGCCTCGTAGGCTAGCGCTCGCGCCTCTTCGAACGTGGGAGCGGACGCCGCGACGCCCAGGACGCGTCCCCCGTTCGTTACGAGCTTTCCGTCCTTGAGCACGGTTCCGGCGTGGAAGACCCTGACCCCCTCCGGCAAGAGGCCGATCTCGATCGGCAGCCCCTTCCGGTAGTCGCCCGGATAGCCGCCGCTGGCGACCACGACCGTCACCGCCGCGTTCGATAGGACTTCCGGAGGGGACACCTGCCGCCCGTGGGCGCAGTCCTCCAGCGCCTGGACGAATCCCGACCCGATCCGCAGCGCCACCGACTGCATCTCGGGGTCCCCGAACCGCACGTTGTACTCCAGGCAGTAAGGCTGGTCGTCCTGTACCATGATCCCGGAGAAGAGGGTCCCGCGGAACGGGACGCCCTGGCGGCCGAACTCCCGCAGGATCGGCTCGACCACCTCCTGCTCGGCGGTGCGGACGAGGGCATCGTCGACCCAGGCGACGGGGGAGTAGGTCCCCATCCCGCCCGTGTTCGGCCCCAGGTCGCCGTCGAGAGCCCGCTTGTGGTCCTGACAGATCGGAAGGCTGGCGTAGTGGGTGTCGGAGACCATCGTGAGAAGACTGAACTCGCGCCCCACCAGCCGGTCCTCG
>DASWVS010000271.1:0-2424 GCA_036401135.1 Fimbriimonas sp. | reverse complement strand
CGATTTCCCCCGGGACAACAGCTTCGTCGGCGTGATGGTGGACGACCTCGTCACGAAGGGCGTCGAAGACCCTTACCGGATGCTCACCGCACGGGCCGAGCACCGGCTGCTGCTTCGCCACGACAACGCGGACCAGCGCCTGACCCCGATCGCCCGATCGATCGGCCTCTGCACCGAAGAGCGATGGGAAAGGTTCAGCCGCAAGATGGAACGGATCTCCCGCGACATGGCGATGCTCGAAGGCACGATGGTGTCCTCTGCCGACAACCCTACGTTGGAGGGGCTCGAGGTGGCGCCGGTCTCGGACCGCATCTCGCTCTTCGACCTGATGAAGCGCCCGGAGGTGGGGCTGGAGAAGGCGATGCAGGTGTCGGCCGCCTGTGGAAAGCCGGTCTCGATCTGCTCCGATCGCGAGATACGCGAACAGGTCGAGCTCAACGCGATGTACCACGGCTACATCAAGCGCCAGCAGCGGATGGTCGATCAGAGCCGAAAGCTCGATGCGATGAAGATCCCGTCGCGTTTCGATTACGAGAGGCTCGGAGGGATGAGCCATGAGAGCCGAGAGAAGCTGACGAACGTCCGTCCGCAGACCGTCGGCCAGGCCTCGCGGGTTCCAGGGGTCCGCCCTTCCGACGTCGCCCTCCTGATCGGCCATCTGAAAGCCGCGCGCTTCGACTAGTGAAAAACGGCTCCATCCCCTAGACTGGGAACATGATCGAGGCAGCCATCCTTATCGCCTGCCAGGACCGTCAGGCGGGGTGGGTCGACCTCCCCGGCCCGGAGATGCCCGCCGTATCCAGAACGACCAGGTACCCGCTCAGCGACCAGGGAAACGTGGGAGGCTGGACTCCCTACGACGCCCTGTGGGACGAGTTCGGCGGCACCCGCCT
This sequence comes from Fimbriimonas sp., assembly GCA_036401135.1. Classification (GTDB taxonomy): domain Bacteria; phylum Armatimonadota; class Fimbriimonadia; order Fimbriimonadales; family Fimbriimonadaceae; genus Fimbriimonas. Next base: position 1,531 of record DASWVS010000271.1, on the reverse strand, counting down.
GGATCGGAAAAAGTGGCACGACCACAATCCGGGGTGGAACGGCCGTCAGCCTGCGTTCTTCAGTCCGAAGAACGTCGAGGTCAAGGACGGGAAGCTCCACCTGACGATGCGCAGGGACGATCCGCCGGAGGAGCTGCGCAGGGAGGGCTACCACACCTTCTCCTCGGCGGCCGTCCAGAGCGTCGGCACCGTCCTCTATGGCTACTTCGAGATCAAAGCCCGGCCCATGAGGTCCCATGGATCGAGCGCCTTCTGGTTCTACCGGAGCACGCCCGAGATCTGGACCGAGATCGACGTCTTCGAGATCGGGGGAGGCGCTCCCGGGTTCGAGCGGAAGGACCACATGAACGTCCATGTCTTCCACACTCCCAGCGAGAAGGAGCACTGGGCGATACCGGGGGTTTGGGAGGCGGACAGACCGCTTGCGGACAGCTACCTGGTTTACGGGCTGGACTGGTCGAATGATGAGATCCGCTTCTTCGGCGACGGGGCGCTGGTTCGAAAGGGCCCGAACACCCACTGGCACCAGCCGCTGACGCTCAACTTCGACAGCGAGACGATGCCGGATTGGTTCGGCCTGCCGAGAGTGGAGGACCTGCCGTCGACCTTCAGCATCGAGTACGTTCGAGCCTGGAAGCGACAGAACGGGGCGAAGCGGAACGCCCTATACTAGGGAATGCTTCCCGCTATCATGACGCTGTCGTCGGCGGCGGTCGCGCCGACGCCGGCCGCCCAAGTGACCGTCGTCGCCCAGAGAGGCGCCTCTCCTGCCGAGATCCGTGCTGCAGAGGAGCTTGTCCTCCACCTCGAGAAGATCACGGGCACCGACGTTCCGCTCGCGCGAGACGCCACGAACGCCCCTGAGGCGGCGATCGTCGTCGGTCCCGGGCCGGTGGCGAAGCGCTTTTTTCGGGAGGTGGACCTCTCGAATTTCGGTCCCGAAGAGCTGGTGATGCGGTCGAAGGGGAAGAGGCTCCTCCTCGCCGGCGGCCGGCCCCGCGGCACCCTCTACGCCGTTTACCGCTGGCTTCACACCCAGGCGGGTGTCCGTTGGTGGACCCCGTGGGCCTCTACGATCCCTTCGAACCCGAAGCTCGAGATCCGAGAGCTGAACGTCCGGGAGAAGCCGGCCTTCGAAGCGCGCGATCCGTTCTGGTTCCACGCCTTCGACGGCGCCTGGGCGGCCAGGAACTACTCGAACGGCTTCTCGGCCCGCTTGGACGAGGCGACCGGGGGCAAGGTGATCTACGGCGGATTCGTGCACACCTTCTTTCCGCTCGTCCCGCCCAAGGACCACTTTGAGAAGCATCCGGAATGGTACAGCGAGATCAAAGGGAAGCGGACGGCGGACGGCGGGCAGCTCTGTACGACGAACCCGGCGCTCCGAGACTTCGTCGTGGAGCGGGTCCGGCAGACCATCCGGGAGAACCCCAATGTCAACATCGTCTCCGTCAGCCAAAACGACTGGTACGGGGCCTGCGAGTGCCCCGAATGCAAAGCGCTCGACGACGCGGAAGGGACCCACGCGGCG